>NZ_JAATOS010000336.1:0-4402 GCF_011806505.1 Salipiger sp. HF18
GGAGCGGCGGGTCGGTCGGTGGCGATACGGAGATCGCCGCAAGGCGTGCCAAAGCGGTGCTTACTTGAGGACCGGTCCGATCATCATGATCATCTGGCGGCCTTCCATCTTGGGCATGTTCTCGACCTTGCCCAATTCCTTGACGTCCTCGGCCACCCGTTCCAGCAGCTCGCGGCCGAGGTTCTGGTGCGCCATCTCGCGGCCACGGAAGCGCAGGGTGATCTTCACCTTGTCGCCGTTCTCGAGAAACTTCAGGACGTTGCGCATCTTCACGTCGTAGTCGTGAGTATCGGTCCCCGGACGGAACTTGATCTCCTTGACCTCGATGATCTTCTGCTTCTTGCGCGCCTCGGATTCACGCTTCTGCTGTTCTTGCAGACCGGCGGATTGGCGTTGGGCGAGATCTCGACGAGGTCGAGACCGGCTTGCTCGGCCAGCTCCATTGCGCGGCGCGGCGGTTGCACGCCCAGGTTTTCACCCTCGGCGCCGATGAGCCGGATTTCGGGGGCCCGGATACGGTCGTTGACGCGGGGGCCGGTGTCGCGCGTTGGCGGCGCGTTGTGAGGTCTGCGGGCTATGGTATCGGTCCTTTTACCGTGAAGACTTTGGAGGCGCAAAATAGTCCCGGGACGGCAGTGTTTCAAGCGCCAAATCCGTGGATCATCTCCTGAACGCCGAACACCCCCCTGCAGGTTCCGGCATCGTACCCCGTGCGGGCGTCCCGAGGCGGGGTCAGCCATGCTTCGGGGCGGATCCTGCGGGAAGGCGGGGGTGGGCGTCAGCGCCGTCGCGCGCGAGGCGCGAATCGCGGAACGGGCGCTCGCGCGCCCGCCGCGGAAGGTCACGTCAGTCGAGGAAGGCTTTCTCGACCACGTAGTGCTTGGGATCGGAGTTGGCGCCTTCTTCGAGGCCGTATTCCTCGAGCATCGCCTTGAGCTCGAGGTTGAAGGCGAGGTTGCCGCAGATCATCGCGCGGTCGATCTCGGGGGTCAGGGGCGCGACGCCGAGATCGGCGAAGGCCTCGCCCGAACGCATCAGGTCGGTGATGCGGCCCATCTTGGCGCTCTGTTCGCGCGTCGTGGTGGGGTAGTACTTGATCTTCTTCCAGAAGCCCTCGCCGATCACCTCGTTCAGAAGCTCGTCGGTCTTCAGGCTCTCGATCAGCTCGGCACCGTAGGTCAGCTCGCCCGCCTCGCGGCAGGTGTGGGTGATGATGACCTCGTCGTAATCCTCGTAGGTCTGCGGCTCGCGCAGCAGCGACGCGAAGGGCGCGAAGCCGGTGCCGGTGGCGAAGAACCAGATCCGCTTGCCGGGCAGCAGCGCGTCATGCACCAACGTGCCGACGGGCTTGGGTCGCAGGATGATCTCGTCGCCGGGCTGGATGTGCTGCAGCTTCGAGGTCAGCGGGCCGTCCTGCACCTTGATCGAGTAGAACTCCATCTCCTCGTCCCAGGCGGGGGAGGCGATGGAATAGGCGCGCAGCAGCGGTTTCTGCTTGCCGGTCTTGGGGTCGGGATCGCCCATGAGGCCGATCATGACGAACTCACCCGAGCGGAACCGCAGCGACGCCGGGCGCGTCACGCGGAACGAGAACAGGCGGTCGGTCCAGTGCTTCACCTCGGTGACGGTCTGGGCGTCGGGCAGCACCATCTTCTTGGGCGCAGAGGCTTCGGTTGCGGATGCTTCGGTCACGGGGCTCATCTCGGTCATGGAATTTTCACTACGAAATTCGTTTGTAGACAAACGAAAGTCGAGTCCTTTTTAGAGCGTCATAGGTGTAAATGGAAGATGACTTAACCGCGCAGGCGGTTCTGGTAGTCGTGCTGCTGCCAATTTGAGCGGAACAGCCAGTCGGTTTCCGGCTGGCGGGCGGCGAGCTCGTCCGAGATCTCAACCTCGTCGAACCCCGAGCGGCGTGCCATGGCGTACTGGTCCGAGATCACGTGCCCCCTGGCACGCAGCCGGCCGCGGTAGCCGCGCAGGCGCAGCAGGCGGGCGAGCGTGAAGCCGCGCCCGTCCGCGAAGGAGGGAAAGTCGATGCGGACCATCTCGATGCCGTCCGCCGCCGCAAGGCTGGCGGGATCGGTGTCGGAGGGCAGGTCGAGCACGCTCTCATGCCCGAAGCCGCGGGTCCAGTCGTCGGGGCCGAAGCCCGTGTCGGTCACGATGACAGTCATTGGCCTTGTCCTTGTCTCACCATGCGGCCATTCGCGAAATGGATGCCGCATTCAATCTTCTCTTCGCCGCGCCAGCGCCCGGAGCGGGGGTCTTCGCCCTCGGCCACCGGAGAGGTGCAGGGCGCGCAGCCGATCGAGGGGTAGCCCCGTGCCACCAGCGGGTGCTTGGGCAGGCGGTTCTCGACCATGTAGGCGCGCACGTCCTCTGGGGCCCAGTGCGCCAGCGGGTTCACCTTGATGCGGCCGGTCTCTTCCTCGAGCTCGAAGAACTCGAGCGTCGCGCGGGTGGAGCTCTGGAAGCGCTTGCGCCCGGTGATCCAGCCGTCGAAGCCGGCCAGCGCCTGCTCGAGCGGGATGGTCTTGCGCAGCGCGCAGCAGGCGTCGGTGCTGGCCAGCCGCAGGTCGTCGTTCGGGTCGCGATCGCGCAGCAGCGCCTCGTCGGTGCGGATCACCCGCACGTCCGACAGGTGCAGCCGCTCGGCCACGTCCTGCTGGTAGGCCAGCGTCTCGGCAAAGAGCAGGCGCGTGTCGATGAACAGCACCGGCGTCTTGCGGTCGATCAGCGCCACCAGATGCAGCAGCGCAACCGACTCGGCCCCGAAGGACGAGACCATGGCGATTTCACCCGCGTCCGGATCGCGCAGCGCGCCCTCGAGCACCGAGACCGCGCCGTGGTGACGGTAGCGCGCGTTCAGCGCGTCCACCCGGCGGCGCAGGTCGGCAAGCTCGTCCGGGCTGCGCGCCGGGGAGACCCCGGCGGGGGTGCTTGGGGACAGATGAAAGGTCATCCGCCTCAGGCCGCCCGTGCCTTCTTGGCCGTTTCCTCGCCGTAGAGCGCCAGCTTGAACGGCGCCATGCCGAGACGGCGGTAGGTCTCGAGGAAGCTCTCCTCGCGGCCGCTGCGGTGCTCGAGATAGGTCTCCACGATGCGCTCGATGGCGGGCACGATGTCGTCCGCCGAGAAGCCCGGCCCGGTGCGCTCGCCAAGGGCTGCGGTCTCGGTGGCGTCGCCGCCGAGGGTGATCTGGTAGTTTTCGACACCGGCGCGGTCGAGCCCGAGGATACCGATGTGACCCACGTGGTGGTGGCCGCAGGCGTTGATGCAGCCCGAGATCTTGATCTTCAGCTCGCCAATATCGTTCTCGATCTTGAGCTCGTCGAAGCGGGTGGCGATCTCCTGCGCGATCGGGATCGAGCGGGCGGTGGCCAGCGCGCAATAATCCATGCCGGGGCAGGCGATGATGTCGCTGATGCGCCCGATGTTGGCGGTGGCAAGACCGTTCGCCTTGAGGATCTTGTGGATCGCCGGCAGGTCGGACTTGTGCACGTGCGGCAGTACCACGTTCTGCTCGTGGCTGATGCGCAGCTCGTCATGACCAAAGCGGCGGGCGATATCGGCCATCACGCGCATCTGGTCGGCGCTGGCGTCACCGGGGGTCTCGCCATGGGCCTTGAGGCTGATCTGCGCGATGGCGTAGCCGTCGATGCGGTGTGCCGAGAGGTTGGTGTCGGCCCAGGCGCGGAACACCGGGTCGGTGGCGTAGGCGGCGTCGTAGACCTCGGTCGTCGCGTTGCGGAAGGCGGGCGGCGCGAACTGCGCGGCGATCTCCTCGAAGAGCGCGACGTCGTGGCCGCCGAAGGCCGCCCTGGTCTCGGCGAAGCGGCTCTCGACCAGCGCGCGGATCTCTTCCAGCCCGTGCTCGTGCACGGTGATCTTGATGCGGGCCTTGTACTTGTTGTCGCGACGGCCGAGCAGGTTCCACACCGAGACCACGGCCTCGACGTAGGGCAAGAGATCCCACTGCGGAACGAAGTCCGCAAGCTCCTTGCCGATCATCGGGGTGCGGCCGAGACCGCCGCCCACCAACACGCGGTAGCCGATCTGGCCGTCGCGCTCGACGACCTGGATGCCGATGTCATGTGCCTTGATCACGGCGCGGTCGTTGGCCGAGCCGGTGACGGCGATCTTGAACTTGCGCGGCAGGAACTGGAACTCGGGGTGGTCGGTCGACCACTGCCGCAACAGCTCGGCCACCGGGCGCGGGTCGACGATCTCGTCCGCGGCGGCGCCGGCGAAGTGGTCGGCGGTCACGTTGCGAATGGTGTTGCCCGACGTCTGGATGGCGTGCAGCCCGACCTCGGCCAGCGCGTCGAGCATGTCCGGAACGTCGCCGAGCTTCGGCCAGTTGTACTGGATGTTCTGGCGGGTGGTGAAGTGGCCGTAG
>NZ_JAATOS010000337.1:0-4399 GCF_011806505.1 Salipiger sp. HF18
GTTACCGAAAGACCGTTGATCATCGGCCAGTGGCGGCGGTCGAAGATCGGGTGGATCGGCAGGTCGGCGGGGTCGATGTGGTCCCAGATCCGCCATTCCCCGACGGTCTCGCCCTTGCGGTTCACCTCGCGCACGATGTCGGACTGCACGATGCCGTCCGCCCCGTCCTTGCGCGGATCGCCCCCCGTCACCCGCGCCGCCTTGTCGGCCGGCAGCTCGGCCGCGACGGTGTAGAGCAGGTTGCCGCCCGGCAGCCATTGCGCATCGTGGTGATGATAGATGTCCTCGTGGCGCCAGACGATCTCGCCCGAGGGCGTTGCCTCGTAGAAGTCGCCGCCGTGCCAGAGGTCCCACGCGGGATAGAGATCGGCCGATGTCGCATGGCTGCCATTGTAGCCCAGATTGCCGTTCGACAGGATCACCGCGTCGCGGCCCGGCCGCACCGGCATGGTCCATTGATGCGCGGTGCGTCCCTCGATGTCGATCATGTCGACCACCCCGCCCCCGGTCTGGCGCGCAAAAAGCGTGTAACCTCCGGCGCTTCGGGCGCGATCCAGTGCGGTCAGGCCAAGTCTCCGTCTTGCAAGAGTAATTTGCGAGGTCATCGCATTCTCCCGTAGTATGCTTGCAGAATCGGGCATCGTCGGTCCTTTCGATGTCGCAAAAACGTTTTAACAAACCGATTACTCCGAATCGGGATCGTTAAAACGATTTAACGTAATTTTCGGCGCCTTTTTCTTGCCACGCGAGAAAAACAGGCGCATTCGCACCAGTAAAGCGCAAGAAACCGGCACCGGGGTCATGAACAAGCAGATCGAAGCAACCCGCCGTCGAGTCACGGTGAAGGACGTCGCCAGGGCGGCGGGCGTTTCTGCGGGCACGGTCTCGAACGCCATCAGCGGCAAGCGCAAGGTCGATCACGAGACGCGGGCGCGGATCGACAAGGCGATCAAGGAGCTGGGCTATGTCCCGAACCTCGCCGCGCGGGGGATGCGGACGGGCCGCGCCAACACCATCGCGATCTTCTCGTCAATGCCCACCGCGGTCGCCGCGGGCTCGGCGCGACTGGGCTTCCTGATGGAGGTCGCGGCCTCGGCGGCGGTGGCGGCGCTCGAGCGCAACGTGGCGCTGGTGCTGGTGCCGCCCATCGAGCACCCCGAGACCGCGCTCGGCACCATCCCCTTCGACGGCGCCATCGTCGTCGAGCCCGAGGTCGACGACCCGTACTGGAAGGTGCTGCGCGACCGCGGCGTGCCCGTCGTCATCATCGGCCCGCCCCCCGAGGCGCCCGCCCCCGCGGTGCGCGTCGACCACGCCACCATCGCGACAATGCTGATCGGGCACCTGCTCGACTGTGGAGCCCGCGAGATCCCCCTGATCGTCGGCCGCAGCCAGCGCCAGTCAAACCGCGTGTTCCGCGAGACCTACGAGGCACGCATGGCGGCCGAGGGACTGCCGGTGCGGGTGATCGAGGTCTCAGAGGCCGAAGGCGAGGTCGGCGCCGAAGCGGCGCTTCTGGCCGAGCTCGACGCGGGCCGGAGCATGGACGGCGTGCTGGCGCCCATCGACTCGATGGCCGCTGGCGCCATGGCGGCGCTGCATGCGCGCGGGCTGCGGGTGCCGCAGGACGTGCGGGTGGTGACGCGTTATGACGGCTTCCGCGCGCGCAGCCAGACCCCTGCCCTGACCGCGCTCAACCTGCGTCTCGACGAGATGGCGCAGCTTGCCACGACGGCGCTGCTGGACCAGCTCGAAGGGATGTCCGAGCCGGTCTACCTCGACGCGCCCGCGCCCGAGCTGGTGGTGCGCGGCTCGACCGTGCCGCGCGACTGATCCGGAATTGCTCCGTTACGCCGCGGCGGAGGCGTAGTCGCGGATCCGCTCGACCATGGCGCGCAGCCCGTTCGAGCGCTGCGAGGACAGGTGCTCGTTCAGCCCCAACCGCCCGAGCTCGGCCCGGGCATCGAGTTTCGTGACCTCAGCGACCGGCACGCCGTCATAGAGCCGGTGCAGAACCGCGATCAGCCCGCGCACGATCATCGCGTCGCTGTCGCCCTGGAAGTGGAACAGCCCGGCCTCGATCTGCGGGTGCAGCCAGACCTGGCTGGCGCAGCCCTCGACCTTTGTGGCGGGCACCTTCAGCGCCTCGGGCAGCGGCTCCATCGCCTTGCCCATTTCGATCACCATGCGGTAGCGGTCCTCCCAGTCCTCGAGAAACTCGAAGTCCTCGACCACCTCTTCGAATGCCGCCTGTGCCATCTTTGTCTCCTGGTTTGGGACCAGAGGTAGGCGGCGCGGGCGCAAAGGTCCAGCCCCGGAACGGGGTGCTTTTCAAGGCTGGCACAATACGATAACTGCAAGAGCAATGCAGGCAGAGGGCAGTGGCGCAATGTTCAAATCTCTATCGTTCGTGATCGTCGCCGGCGTCGTGCTGACGGGCTGCAGCGGCGTGCGCGAGTCGAATCTGAACCCGTTCAACTGGTTCGGCCAGAGCCAGCCGGTTCCGGTCAACACTCAGGCAACGGGCGCGGCCAACCCCCTCATCCCCGCCAAGCGCAATTCCATCGTGTGGGGAGACAACGAAGAGACCTATGCCGGCGCGCCGGTCGAGACCATCTCGGCGCTCTCCATCGAGCGGCGACCGCCAACCGTGCGGGTCCGTTCGAGGTGCGCCTCGTGCCCGACGAGACCGCCACCGATGGCGACACGCTGGCCTACCGCCTGCTCGCGCTGCAATCTGCCGGGCCGGTTTCGGTCCGTCCCGACGCGCGCGAGGTCAAGGCCGCACTCTGGCTGACCGAGCAGCAGCTCGGCGGCATTCGTGAAGTGCAGGTCAGCGGCCGCAGCAACGCGCTGGTCAGCCGCCGCTAGGCCCGGCCCTCCGGGGGCCAGGCCCCCGGGATCAGAGTTCGATCACCTCGACGTCGCGGCCCTTGACCGTCAGCGCCAGCTTGCCGTCGCAAAGCCGCAGCGCATCCTCTCCGAACACCTCGCGGCGCCAGCCGGTCAGCGCCTTCACGTCGCGCATGCCCGCGGCGATGGCGTCGAGATCCGCCGCCGGCGCAATCAGCCGCGCCGCCACGCCCGAGGCTTCGGTCCGGGCCTTCAGCAGCACCCGCAGAAGATCCGCCAGCGCCGGGTTCACCTGCAGCTGGTCACGGTCGTTCTCGGCCTTGGGCAGCTGGTCCTTGGGGCACTCGACCCCCGCGGCCACGGCGGCAAGGATGCCGTCCGCGATCGGGCCCTTGCGGGCTTCGCGCAGCAGCAGGCGCGAGCGGCCGAGGTCTTCCATGGTGACGGGCTTGGTCGAGGCCAGCTCGGTCAGCGCGTCGTCCTTGAACACCCGGTTGCGCGGGATGTTGCGGGACTGGGCGTATTCCTCGCGGAAGGCCGCCAGCGCCTGCACGATGGCGAGGAAACGCGGGCTCGACGAACGCGTCTTGACCCGCTGCCAGGCATCCTCGGGACGGGTGATGTAGGTCTCGGGGTCGGTGAGAACGGCCAGTTCCTCGGCCACCCAGCGGGCACGGCCGGTGCGCTCGAGCTCGGCGGCGAGGTATTCTTAGATCACCCTCAGGTGCGTCACGTCCGCCAGCGCGTATTTCTTCTGCGCCTCGGTCAGCGGCCGCCGCGACCAGTCGGTGAAGCGCGAACTCTTGTCGAGCGCCTGCTTGGCGATGCGCTTGACCAGCGTCTCGTAGCCGACCTGCTCGCCGAAGCCGCAGACCATCGCCGCGACCTGCGTGTCGAACAGCGGATCGGGGATCACGCCGTGGTCGATGAAGAAGATCTCGAGATCCTGCCGCGCCGCGTGGAAGACCTTGACCACCGCGGTGTTGCGAAACAGTTCGAGCAGCGGCTCGAGGTCCAGTCCGTCCACCAGCGGGTCCACCAGCACCGCATTTTCGTCGCCCTTGCCCGGAAACGCCAGTTGGATGAGGCAGAGTTTCGAGTAGTAGGTCCGCTCGCGCAGGAACGCGGTGTCGAAGGTGACATAGGGCGCTTTGGCAGCCGCTTGGCAGAACGCGGCAAGGTCTTCCGTCGTGGTGATGGTCTTCATTTGGGCTCCGGCCGGTCGTACTGTTTGTTGGTTTGCCCTCCTACACCCGCGCGGCGGCGAGAGCAAAGCCACCCTGAACAAAAGCCCGCCACCTGCGGCAGCCTTGCCGGTTTCGGCGGCGAGACCATTACGAACGGTGATGACCTCCCACCCAAACATTCATTTCCGCAATAATCCGGACGCAGCTATATCAGCCTCACCCTTTCAACCCGCTTCGGACGGAGGTTCCGGACATGACGATTCTCGACATCACCCCGGCGCAGGTGCGCCGGGCAGACCGCCCGCGTGCCCAGGGTCTTGGCGCCTGGGCCACCGCAATCGCCCTCGTGGTGCTTCTCG
>NZ_JAATOS010000338.1:0-4380 GCF_011806505.1 Salipiger sp. HF18
GCGGATCTCTACCGTCGCGCCGCCGCACAGGCGGGCAACGAGGACAAGGCGCGGGTGTCGCTGAACGTGCACGGCCTCGTGGGTGAGGACGGCAAGCGCGCGGCGGACATCTTCTTCCCGGCGCAGAAGGCGGTGATGGACCAGCTCGGGCGCGAGCGCGGCTGGGGCCCGCAGAGCAGGGCGCAGTTCGAGGCGGGCATCGGCCCGGAAGGCGCGCAGTTCGTGGGCTCGCCGGCGCAGATCGTCGACAAGATCCTGTCGTTGCGCGAGGACCTCGGTTTTGATCGCGTCACCATCCAGATGGCGATCGGGGTGATCGAGCAGTCGGAGATGCTGAAGGCAATCGAGGTGCTCGGCACCAAGGTGGCGCCGGAACTGCGCAAGGCGGGCTGAGGGCCGGTCCGGGCCTTGCTTGCGGCGGTATCATCGCGGGACCTGGCTGCGCGTGAATACCTCGATGAAGGATTTAGGAGGCGACGAGTGTGACAAGGCAAGAGGGGGGCGCTGCCCCCTCGGCCTGCGGCCTCACCCCCGGAGTTTGCCTTGCAAGATGAAGAGCGGAGGTCCGCTCGGGGCGGCATGTGTCTTCATCTTGCCGAATAAACTCCCGCCGGAGGCATCCGCGCCGGCCGCCCCGCGCAGGGGCTGGCGGATCAGCGGATGCTGCGGATCGAGCTGTCGAGGAGGTGCTTCGTGTAGCTGTGCTCGGCTTCGAGGGCGCGCATCTTCCCGACGTCCAGCAGCTCGACGATCTCGCCGTGCTGCATCACCGCGATGCGGTCGCACATGTGGCCGATGACGCCGAGATCGTGGCTCACCATCAGGTAGGTCAGGCCGCGCTCGGCCCGCAGATCGGAGAGCAGGTTGAGGATCTCGGCCTGTACCGAGACGTCGAGCGCCGACGTGGGCTCGTCGAGCAGCACGATGCGCGGTTCGGGGGCGAGGGCGCGGGCGATGGCGACGCGCTGGCGCTGGCCGCCCGAGAGCTGGTGCGGGTAGCGGAAGCGGAAGCCGGTGCCGAGGCCCACGTCGGTGAGCAGCCGGTCGATGCGGGCGTCGATGTCTCCGAAGCCGTGCAGCTTCAGCACCTCGCCCAGCACCCGGTCGACCGTGTGGCGCGGGTGCAGCGAGGCATAGGGATCCTGAAACACCATCTGCACGGTCTTGAAGAAGGCCGGCGCGCGGCGGCGGCCGAGCGGGGTTCCCATCACCGACATGTCGCCGCTCCAGCTGTCCACCAGCCCGGCCAGCGCGCGCAGTACCGTCGACTTGCCCGAGCCGGATTCGCCGACGAGGCCGAAGCTCTCGCCCTCGGCCACGGTGAAGGCGGCGCCCCTGACGGCGCGGACCTGCTCGGCGCCCTCGCCGAACCAGACGTTCAGGTCGCGGATCGAGATCGCGCTCATAGCAGGGCGCTCACGGAGGCGGCCTCGCGCCATTGCGGATCGCGGCTCAGCACGTCGAGGCGGGGGCGGGGGTGTTCTGGATCTTTCCCTTCTTTGAGCAGGCCTCTGGTCTAGGGATGGGTCGCCTCGTGCAGCCGGCCGGCCTCGCAGACCTCGACGATGCGGCCCGCGTACATGATCAGGATGCGGTCGCAGAAGTTGGAGACGAGGTTGAGGTCGTGGCTGATGAAGATCAGCCCCATGCCGCGGTCGGTGACGAGCTTGTCCATGATCTCGAGCACCTGCAGCTGCACCGAGACGTCGAGGGCGGAGGTGGGCTCGTCGGCGATCAGGATCTCGGGGTCGGGGATCAGCATCATGGCGATCATGATGCGCTGGCCCATGCCGCCCGAGACCTCGTGCGGGTAGAGACCCATGACCCGCTCGGGGTCGCGGATCGCCACCGCGTCGAGCATGGCGATGGCGCGCGTGCGGGCCTCGGCGCGGGAGATCTTCTCGTGGGTGAGCAGGGCCTCGGTGATCTGCTGGCCCACGGTCATCACCGGATTCAGCGAGAACTTGGGGTCCTGCATGATCATCGAGGCGTGGCGGCCGCGGATCCTGCGCATCTGCTTTTCGGAGGCGGTGCGCAGGTCGGTGCCGCCCATCTCCATGCGGTCGGCGGTGACCTCGCCCGGCTTGCGGATGAGGCGCAGAAGGGCGCGGCCGGTCATCGACTTGCCGGAGCCGGATTCGCCCACGATGCCCAGCCGTTCGCGGCCCAGCGAGAAGGAGATGCCGCGCACCGCCTCGAAGCGGCCGGAGCGGGTGGGGAAGCTGACGCGGAGGTTTTCGACGTCGAGGAGATTGGTCATGGCTGCTGCCCGTGGTGGCCGAGGTCGGGGGCGCTGCCCCCGTCGCCCGGGGGGCGACTCCCCCGGAGTTTGCCCGGCAAGATGAAGGGGCGGGGTCGCGCGGGGGCGGTCATTTGCCGGCCTCCTTCGGGTCGAGCACGTCGCGCAGACCGTCGCCCAGCAGGTTGAAGGCGAGCGAGATGGTGAAGATCGCGAGGCCGGGAATGGTGGCGACCCACCAGTGGTCGAGGATGTACTTGCGCCCCTCCGAGACCATGGCGCCCCATTCCGGGCTCGGCGGCTGGGCACCGAGGCCGAGGAAGCCGAGGCCCGCGGCGGTCAGGATGATGCCGGCCATGTCGAGGGTGACGCGGATCACCAGGCTCGAGATGCAGAGCGGCCAGACGTGGCGGGTGATGATGCGGATCGGGCCCGCGCCCTGCAGCTTGATGGCGTGGATGAAGTCGGAGTTGCGGATGGTCAGGGTCTCGGCCCGGGCGATGCGGGCGTAGGGCGGCCAGGCAGTGAGCGAGATGGCAAGCACCGCGTTCTCGATGCCGGCGCCGAGGGCGGCCACGAAGGCGAGCGCGAGGATCAGCCGCGGGAAGGCGAGGAAGATGTCGGTGAAACGCATCAGCACCACGTCGACGATGCCGCCCATGTAGCCCGCGACGGTGCCGATGATGAGACCGAGCAGCGGCGCCACCAGCGCCACCAGCGCCACGATGTAGAGCGAGATGCGGGCGCCGTAGACCAGCCTCGACCAGATGTCGCGGCCAAGGCTGTCGGTGCCGAAGAGATGCCCGTCGGTGCCCGGCGGCAGCAGCCGCGCGCCGAGGTCCTGCACGAAGGGATCCTGCGTGGCCACGAGCGGCGCGAAGAGCGCCATGGCAATGAGCAGCACCAGCACGACGAGCCCCGCCATCGCCAGCGTGTTGGCGCGCAGCTTCAGCCAGCCGGCGTACCATGCGGCGGCGCGGGCCTGCCGGCGCGAGCTCGGGGCGTCGGAGAGCAGCCAGGCGCGCAGGCCGGGGCGGGGGGAAGGGGTCGGACGGTCGCTCATTTGGCCCTCGGGTCGAAGAAGCGGTAGAGCAGGTCGGAGAAGATGTTCAGCGCCACGAAGATGGTGCCGATCACCACGGTTCCGCCCAGCACCGAGTTCATGTCGTTGGAGAGCAGCGAGGTGGTGATGTAGCTGCCGATGCCGGGCCAGGCGAAGATGATCTCGGTCAGCACCGAACCCTCGAGCAGGTTGGCATAGGCCAGCGCGATCACCGTCACCAGCTGGATGCGGATGTTGCGGAAGGCGTGGCGCCAGACCACGTTCCATTCGCTGAGCCCCTTCACCCGGGCGGTGGTGATATATTCCGAGTTCAGCTGTTCGAGCATGAAGCTGCGGGTCATGCGGCTGATGTAGGCCAGCGAGAAATACCCGAGCAGCGAGGCCGGCAGGATGATGTGGCTGAAGGCGTCCTTGAACACCGTCCAGTCGCCGGCGATCGCCGCGTCGAGCAGCAGCAGGCCGGTGCGGGTGGGCACGATGCCCTGGTAGAAGACGCCGAGCCGGCCCGGCCCCGCGACCCAGCCGAGGATGCCGTAGAACACCAGCAGCCCCACGAGCCCCAGCCAGAAAATCGGCATGGAATAGCCGACGAGCCCCACGAGGCGCGCCAGCTGGTCGATCCAGGTGCCGCGGTAGACCGCCGCCAGCACGCCCAGCGGCACGCCGATGAAGACCCCGATCAGGGTGCCCAGCGTCGCCAGTTCGAGCGTCGCGGGGAACACCCGGCGGATGTCGTCCGAGACCTGCTGGCCGGTGCGGATGGAGGTGCCGAAATCGCCGTGCAGCACGTCGTTCACGTAGATCGCGAACTGCGCCAGCAGCGGCTTGTCGAGGCCGAGCTCGAGGTAGACGGCGTTGTACTGCGCCTGCGTCGCGCGCTCGCCGATCACCGCGAGCACCGGGTCGATGGGCATGACGCGGCCGATCATGAAGGTCACGAAGAGCAGGCCGAGCAGCGTGACCGCGATGGTCAGCAGCGTGCCGAGCAGCTTTCGCGGCCAGCGCGGCGCGAAGGGAGAGCGCCGGGCGTAGGGTGCGGGGGCGTTGTTCTGGGGCAAAAGAGGTCGGTCCTCGGGAA
>NZ_JAATOS010000339.1:0-4344 GCF_011806505.1 Salipiger sp. HF18
ACCTCCGACGATGTCATCGGCATCTACCAGACCGCCAAGCGCTCGCTCACCGTGCTTCTGGACGACCGCGCCTGACCCTGGACTCCTCGTACCCGGGCGCGTTCCGGCCCGGCCCCCTGCTGAACTCCCGGGGGGCCGGGCCACATCGCGTGGAACGCTACACCCCGTCCAGCCGCGCCACCGCCCAGCGCGCCGCATCGCGCAACGCCGGGTCGGGATCGTCGCAGAGCGCCTGGGCCGCGGGCCGCAGCGCCGCGTCGCCCGAATTGCCGATCGCATAGCAGACGTTGCGCACGAACCGGTCCCGGCCGATGCGCTTGACAGGCGAGCCCGAGAACAACACCCGGAACCCCGCGTCGTCCAGCCCCGCCAGCTCTGAGAGCTCCGGCGCGAGAAGCTCCTCCCGGGCGTGGTACTTCGCCTCGCCGGCCCGATGTGCGAACTTGTTCTACGGACAGACGGCAAGGCAGTCGTCGCAGCCGTAGATGCGGTTGCCCAGCAGCGGCCGCAGCTCCTCGTCCACCGGCCCGCCGTGCTCGATCGTCAGGTACGAGATGCAGCGCCGCGCATCGAGCTGGTAGGGCGCCGGGAAGGCCCCGGTCGGGCAGATGTCGAGACAGGCCCGGCACGAGCCGCAATGGTCGCGCTCCGCCCCGTCCGGCGCCAGCTCCAGCGTGGTGAAGATCGCGCCGAGAAAGAACCACGACCCGATCTCCCGGCTCACGAGATTGGTGTGCTTGCCCTGCCAGCCGAGCCCCGCCGCCTGCCCGAGCGGCTTCTCCATCACCGGCGCGGTGTCGACGAAGACCTTGATCTCCGCCGCGAGCCCAAGCTCCTTCTCCGCCGCCGCCAGCAACCACCGCCCCAGCCGCTTCAGCTTCTTCTTCACCACGTGATGGTAATCGCGGTTCTGCGCATAGACCGAGATTGCCGCCCGGTCGCGCTGCTCCAGCACCGCCAGCGGATCACCCTCGGGCCCGTAGTTCTCTGCCAGCATGATGACCGAGCGAGCCTCGGGCCAGAGCGCCGCCGGATTGCCGCGCCACGCCGTGCGCTCGGCCATCCAGCCCATCTGCCCGTGCCGTCCCGCGTCGAGAAACGCCGCCAGCCGCCCGGCGGCCTGCGGCACGTCCCCGGGACGGCACACCCGGGAGGCGGCAAAGCCCGTGGCGCCCGCCTCCGCGACCAGCCTCTCCTTCAGGGACAAGGTCCCGTCCCTTCATCTTGCCCGGCAAACTCCGGGGGAGTCGCGCCTTGCGCGGCGGGGGCAGAGCCCCCTGCGACGCCGGCCTCAGAAGTCGAGATCGGCATAATGCGGCGGCGGCGGGAAGCCGGGGATCTGGTCCGCGAGGATCGACCGGAAGGCGGGACGCGACTTGATCTTGGCGTACCAGTCCTTGACCGAGGCCTGCCGGTTCCAGTCCACGTCCGAGATGTAGTCGAGCGCCGAGAGATGTGCCGCGGCGGCGAAATCCGCCAGCGTCATCACGTCACCCGCCAGCCAGCGCCGGTGGTCGAGCAGCCAGGCCATGTAGTCGAGGTGATACTTGATCGCCTTCGCGCCCGACTTCACGTTGCTCGAATCCGGGAAGCCCGCCTTCATGATCTTCTTGTTCACCCGCTCGTAAAGCAGCTTCGACGTCACCTCGCTGTGGAACTTGTCGTCGAACCAGCCCACCAGCCGGCGCACCTCGTAGCGGGCATCGGCCGAGCGCGGCATCAGCGCGGGCTCGGGGTATTTTTCCTCGATCCACTCGCAGATCGCGGCGCTCTCGGCCATGGTCTTGCCGTCGATGCGCAGCACAGGGACCTTGGCGGCGGGGTTGCGGCGGAGGAAATCCGCCTCCTTCTCCCAGTAGCGCTCCTCGATCAGCTCGCACTCGATCTTCTTCTCGGCAAGGCTGAGACGGACCTTTCGGCAAAACGGCGAGAGCGGCACGTGGTAGAGCTTGGCCATGGGCGAACTTTTCCGAGCGTCAGGGAATGCCCAGACTGTTTGCACCCGTTCCGGACAGGATTCAACCGCGCCCGCAAGCACGGTGCCCCAAGGCGCCCGCTGTGAGGCCCCGCCGCAAGGCCCCCAACCCCCGCCCTGACCGCCCGGAGGGGCCGGGTCAGACGACTTCGATCACATCCTTGTCGATGGCCAGCACATAGCCGCGTCGGGCAATGTTCTTGACCAGGAGCTCGCTCACCATCTGGTTGCCGAGCCCGTCGCGCAGGCGCTTGATCCGCGTCGCCCCCGCCGCTTCCTCGCAATCCGAGGCATCGCGGCCCGAGATCATCGCCTCGATCTGCGCCCCCGAGAGCATCTCGTTGTCCATCCGCGCCTCGGCCAGCACCGCCAGCGTCTCGATCATCGCCTCGGTCAGCTTGAAGCCCATGGTATTGAGATAGACAGTGTTCTCCTCGCGGCTGATGATCAGCGAGCTGACCTGGATCCCCGAGCGCTCGATCTGGGCCATGCGGCGGTTCAGCACCACCAGCATCACGAGGAACACCAGCGCCGCGACCAGCAGCGCGGTGGCGAAGACCAGCAGCACGAAGATCACCATGCGGTAGCTCGCCAGCGTGTCCGAGAACGCCGTGCCCGACTGCGCGAGGATCTCGAGCAGCTTGACCTCGGCCTGCCCGGTGAGGTCGTCGTTCTCGATGAAGATCCGCTCGACCTGCGCGTTGAAGGCGTTGGCATCGGGCAGGGTCAGCATCAGAAGCCCGCCGCCCAGTGCCAAGAGCAGGACGATGGCGGCGATGCCGAAGCTCACGAGCCGCGTCCCGGCCCGGCGCGCGTCAGAAGCGGAGGTAGTAGTCGCCGGCATTGGCCTTCTTCTTTTTGCCCGGTTCCTTGGTGGAGCTACTCACCACGTTCAGCAGTGTCCAGCCGGATCCCGCGAGACGGGAGCGCAGCGCGTCGGCGGCCTGTCCCTTGCCGGGGCAGTCTCCGCCCGGCAGCAGGGCGATGCCATAGTGCAGGCGCAGCGGCGCATCGCGCTTGGCCTTGTATTCCACGTAACAGTCGGCCTGCGCCGCGGCGGGCAGGACGAGAGCGAGGAAGAGGAGAAGAAAGAGCCGTTTCATGCCCGCCACGCTGCGCAAAGACATGCCGCAATTCAATAGCCGAGCGGCAAAACCCTGCCTGTTATCCGATAGCAGCGGGGCGATATTGCCTGTTTTGCCGGGTCGGGATGAGTGTCCGGTCAGAGCGTCGTCCGGTTCGGGCGGCATACGACTCAAGACCGCAAGACCGGAAGGAGACCCCATGTCCCGCAAGTTCATCGCCACCGTCCTGGCCGCCTCGCTCGCCGTCACCGCACTCTCGGCGCAGGCAAGCCGCGCCGACAACGCAGATCTGGGCCAGGTGCTCGGCAACGTCGCGAAACTCTATACGCTCAACCGCGTCATCAACTCCACCCGGGAGGACGGTTTCTTCGACATCCGCAACGACCACGCCGACAACCGTGGCCTGCCGCGGGTGATCCATGAGGACCGCAACCGCAAGGACTACCGCGGCCAACAGCGCGCGATGCCGCGAAGCTGCGTGCTGCAGATCCGCGGCGGCCGCTCGGATTACGTGGTGTCGAAGGGCTGCCTGCAGCGCAACGGCTGGAACACCGACCGGCTGCCCAAGCGCTGCGAGACCCGGGTCCGTGACGGCGGCGACAAGCGCAAGGTCTACTACGCCGGCTGCCTCGAGCGGGAAGGTTTCCAGATCGGCGACCGCGGCCCGGTGCGGCACGACAACCGTGGCTGGAACGACCACAACCGTGGCTGGAACAACGGCAACCGCGGCTGGGGCAACAACCGCTGGCACGACTGACCGGACAGGGATCGGGCGGCCCGTCCCGTCCGTCCGGTCCCGCGGCGCGCGCGGGGGGCTTGCCAGCCTCCTCCGCGCGCGTCCGTTATCACCCGCGGCGGCAACTTCGTCAGATCAGAAGCGCGGCCCGCCGATGATCACCGGCGTCTCGAGCCGGTGTTCCTCGAGGTTGGCGGTGTCGCCGATACGGTCGACCACCGCGAAGAGCCCCGGCTCATGCAGCGGCGTCAGGACGCCGTGCCATGTGCCGCGGTGAAAGTTGATCCCCTGCCCCGACGCCGCGAGGAAGGCATGCACAGGCCCCGGCACGTCGCCCGGCTCGGCCACCACCACCAGCCACGGCTTGAGGTGCATCGGCACGAAGGCCTGGCTGCCCTCGGGGTGACGCTCGACCATCTCAAGCCGGTAGGGCAGGCTCCGGGGCTCGGCATTGAACAGGCTGATGCCCGCCCGCCCGCCGGGCCCGAAATCCAGCGCCGCCCGGTCGTGGTACCGCCCGCAGAGCCCCTGGTTGATGATCTTGTCCG
>NZ_JAATOS010000340.1:0-4341 GCF_011806505.1 Salipiger sp. HF18
CCGCGGATTTCACCTGCGCCGAGGGCACCGGCGTGGCGTAGCGCACCGGCAGCGGGTCGCGCGCGCCGACGATGGTCATCGGCAGCCGCCCGCCCTCGCGCCCGTAGGCCCGCGCCCCGAACAGCGCCAGCGGGTCGGTGACCCGCGCCATCGGGCGCTTGTTGAGGCTCGCATCCCCGGTGAAGGTCGCGGTGATCGGCGTCGTGGCCATGGCGCCCATGATCAGCCGCACCCCGGTCCCCGAGTTGCCGCAATCGATCACCTGTTCGGGCTCGGCAAAGCCACCGACGCCCACGCCCTGCACGTGCCAGGTGTCGCCGCGCTTCTCGACCTCGGCCCCGAACGCGCGCATCGCCTTCGCCGTGTCCAGCACGTCCTGCCCCTCGAGCAGCCCGGTCACGCGGGTCTCGCCCACCGCCATCGCGCCCAGGATCAGCGACCGGTGCGAGATCGACTTGTCGCCCGGCACATGGGCCTCGCCACGCAGCCCTTCGGACCGGCGCGCAATCATCGGAATGGGTTCCCCGTGGCTCGACATCTCGCCCCCTCGTGTTATCGCTCACACCGCCCATAGCAGCGCGTCATGCGACCGTCCATCACAACCCCGGCCCTTCATCTTGCCGGGAAAACTCCGGGGGAGTCGCCCGCATGGGCGACGGGGGCAGAGCCCCCTGCCCCGCTCACCGCTTGCGGAAGGTCAGGTAGTGCGGCACCCGTCCCTCGCGCAGCGCCTTCTGCTCGTAGCGGGTCGAGATCCAGTCCGACCACGGCGGCCGCCAGTCCTCGGGGCGCTCCGCCAGCCACTCGAACCCGGCCTTCGGCACCTCGACCAGCGTCTGGCGCACGTAGTCGGGAATGTCCGTCGCGACCCGGAACTCGGCGCCCGGCTTCAGCACCCGCACCAGTGGCCCGAGGTGCTCCTGCGTCACGAAGCGGCGCCGGTGGTGGCGCTTCTTGGGCCAGGGATCGGGATAGAGCAGGAACGCCTTGTCGACGCTGCCCTCGGGCAGCACGTCGAAGAGGTTACGCACGTCGCCCGGGTAGACCCGTACGTTCTCGACCCCGGCCCGCCGGATCTTGCCCAGCAGCATGGCGACGCCGTTGATGAAGGGCTCGCAGCCGATCACGCCCACATCCGGGTAGGTCGCGGCCTGGTGCACCATGTGCTCGCCGCCGCCGAACCCCACCTCCAGCCAGACCGGCTTGCCGTCGAAGAGCGCCCCCGTGTCGAGCGGCAGCCGCTCGGGGTTCTCCTCCCAGTCCACGGCGCCCGGCGAGAGCCGACCGAGGTCCTCGTCGAGATAGGTTTCCTGGGACGCCTTCAGGGTCTTGCCCCGCACGCGGCCGTAGAAATTGCGCCAGGGGGCGTCGGGATGCTTGTTGGACGTTGTCATGGCCCGGGCGTTTAGCGCCAAGTCGGGCGCGGGGCAATCCCGCAGCGGGCAGCCGCCACCGCAAACGCCCCGCAAACGAGAAGGGCGCCGCAAGCCGATCCGGCCCGCGACGCCCCTTGTCTCTCCCCCCGGCATCACCGGGGGGAAATCTGTGTCTCTGCTCCCTCACCCCGACAGCGCCGGGGCGGGGCTCCGTTTCAGACCGCCGCCATCAGCGCGTCGGCGAGGTCGGTACGCTCCCACGAGAAGCCGCCGTCCTCTTCCGGGGCCCGGCCGAAGTGGCCATAGGCCGCGGTGCGGGCGTAGATCGGCTTGTTCAGCTCGAGATGGGTGCGGATGCCGCGCGGGGTCAGGTCCATGACCTTGGGGATCGCCAGTTCGATCGCCGCCGCGTCGACTTCGCCGGTGCCGTGGGTGTCGACGTAGATCGACAGCGGCCGGGCGACGCCGATGGCATAGGACAGCTGCACGGTGCAGCGGTCGGCCATGCCCGAGGCCACGACGTTCTTGGCGAGGTAGCGCGCGGCATAGGCGGCCGAGCGGTCGACCTTGGTCGGATCCTTGCCCGAGAACGCGCCGCCGCCGTGCGGTGCGGCACCGCCGTAGGTGTCGACGATGATCTTGCGCCCGGTGAGACCCGCGTCGCCGTCGGGCCCGCCGATCACGAAGGCACCGGTCGGGTTCACCCACCACTCGGTGGTGTTGGTGAGCCAGCCGTCCGGCAGAACCTCGCGGATGTAGGGCTCGACGATGGCGCGCACGTCATCCGATGACAGGTCCGGGTCGAGATGCTGGTGCGACAGCACCACCGACGACACCGCCACCGGCTTGCCACCTTCGTAGCGCACCGAGAACTGCGATTTCGCATCCGGGCCAAGCACCGGCTCGGCGCCCGACTTGCGGGCCTCGGCGAGGCGCTTGAGCACCGCGTGCGAGTACAGGATCGGAGCCGGCATCAGCTCGGCCGTCTCGTTCGTGGCATAGCCGAACATGATGCCCTGATCGCCGGCGCCCTCGTCGCCGCGTTCGCCGGTCACACCCTGTGCGATGTGGGCCGACTGCTCGTGCAGGAGGTTGGTGATCTCGCAGGTTTCCCAGTGGAACTTGTCCTGCTCGTAGCCGATATCCTTGATGCAGGCGCGCACGATATCGGGCATCGCCTTCATGTATTCGGCCAGCTTGTCTTGATCGGTCAGGCCGACCTCGCCACCGATGACCACGCGGTTGGTGGTGGCGAAGGTCTCGCAGGCGACGCGCGCAAGCGGGTCTTCGGCGAGAAGGGCGTCGAGGACTGCATCGGAAATGCGATCGCAGACCTTGTCAGGGTGACCCTCGGAAACAGACTCCGAGGTGAATGTATAATCTTTTCGGGACATTGTCGCTCCATTAATACCGAGCCATCACGCCAGGAAGCCGTTGTGACGGTAATTTACAATGGACCACCGCTACGTGGTCAGGGGGTCCGCGTCAATCGGAAACGCGACGCGATATGTAAAATGCCGCACATCCGAGGAAAAAGAGAGCAATGAGCATGGGGAGGTCCCCGGTCCGGCTGTAAGGTGTCACCCGCAGCGGCGGCGGCAGCGGCGTGTCGAGGTAACCGGCCTCGCCCAGCGGCACCGAATCCAGCACCCGCCCGGCGCCGTCGATCACCGCAGAGACCCCGGTGTTGGCGGCGCGCAGCATCGGCAACCCCTGTTCGATGGCCCGGATGCGCGATTGCGAGAGGTGCTGGTACGGGCCCGAGACCTGGCCGAACCACGCGTCATTGGTGATCTGAAGCAGGAAATCCGCCCGGCCCGGCGCGTTGTGCACGTCCTGCGGGAACACCGCCTCGTAGCAGATCAGCGGCAGGGCGCGGCCAAGGCCTTTGCCAAGGTCGATGATCTGCGGCCCCGGCCCGGCAGTGTAGCCGCCCTCGGCGCGCTGCGCGAGCCCGCCCACCCCCACGTGCCGGAACAGCGCCGCGGCGGGCATGTATTCCCCGAACGGCACGAGGTGGTGCTTGTCGTAGACCTGCATCACGTCGGGTCCCTGCCCCGCGAGCACCAGCGAATTGTACCACGCGCCGTCTTCTTCGCGCTGGATGCCCAGCACCACCCGCGCCGGGAAGGCCGCGTCGGTGATGATGCCCAGCGCCTCGTCGGCATTGTCGAGCAGCATAGGCACCGCGGTTTCCGGCCAGACCACCAGATCCGGGCGGCCCAGCCCGTCATGCGAGGGCGCGGCGGTGAAATCGACCTGGCGCTCGAAGAAGATCGGCACGAAGGCGCGGTCCCATTTCTGGTGCTGCGGCGCGTTGGGCTGCACCAGCCGCACGACCGGGCGCCCGGTCAGGTCCTGCAGCGGCGGCACCATGGCCGCCCCGCCCCAGACCAGCGCCACGACCGCGGCAACACCGACGCCGCCCGTAACCCAGGCGCGACGTCCGCCGCGCAGGGCCATGGCGATGAGCGACACCGCCAGCAGGGTGACGAGGTTGAGCCCGTGCGGGCCGATCACCGAAACCCACTGGATCGCATCGACCGAGGCCCAGAGATAGCCGACCATGGCCCAGGGAAAGCCGGTGAGCACGTAGGCCCTCGCCAGCTCCGCCGCGGCCCAGGCGACGGCGAGCGCGAAGAGCCGCGTGCGCAGCCCGCGCGCGTGGCCTGCGCCCCAGAAGGCCAGCGCCCAGAACAGCGCGAGCCCGGCGGCAAGGAAGAACAGCGCGAAGGGCGCCATCCAGCCGGTGGTGGCGGCATCGACCTGGAACGGTTCGGTGACCCAGTTCAGCACGAGCGCGAAGTAGCCGAGCCCCACGCCCCAGCCGGCGCCGAAGGCGCCGCGCCGGGTGGACGTGATCGAGAACACGAGGACCGCCCCCAGAAGCCCCGCGACGGCGAGCCAGGTCAGCGCCCAGGGCGCCTGCCCCAGACCCATCAGCGCGCCGGCACCGATCCCTAGG
>NZ_JAATOS010000033.1:0-22064 GCF_011806505.1 Salipiger sp. HF18
CCGGGCTGCGCATGGGCATATCGTGGAAGGACATGGCGGTGACCAACCTGGCCAGCGGCCAGCCGGTGATGCACGTGAGCGGCTGGGCCAGGGAGCGGCTCGACGCAATGACGCCGCCGGGACACGAGGCCATCATTCACGTGACGCTGACCGACGATCACCCCTGGGCACAGGCCTTCGTGGTGATCGAAGCACGGCCGGTCGGGGCCTGAGCCGGCGCCTGGCGAGGCTTGCGTCGCGCCGTGCGGGAAGGGCGGGATGCCTCCGGCGGGAGTTTGTCTGGCAAGATGAAGGGGCGGGCGCGCAAATTTCGGGAGCGCGCGCCACGTGTGTGGGTGTTTTTTCGCCGCTTTGACTAGCGGTTGGCGCCCGGGACCCAGAGCACGTCGGCGCGGCCGTTGTCGTTGGCGATGCGCGAGGCCACGAAGAACCAGTCGCTGAGCCGGTTGAGGTATTTCACCGCGTGTTCGTTCACCTCCTCGACGGAGCCGAGCTCTACGGTGCGGCGTTCGGCCCGGCGTGCGACCGTGCGGCAGACGTGCAGATGCGCCGCCAGCGCCGAGCCCCCGGGCAGCACGAAGCTGCGCAGCGGCTCGAGATCGGCGTTCATCGCGTCGATCTCGGCCTCTAGCCGGTCGACCTGCGCGGCAACCATGCGCAACACCGGGTAGCCGGCCTCGGCGTCCTTCGAGATGTCCGGGCGACCGACATCGGCGCCAAGGTCGAAAAGGTCGTTCTGGATCCGCGCCAACGCCTCGGCGAGAGCGCCCTCGGCGTGGTGCCGGGTCACGCCCAGCGCCGCGTTGAGCTCGTCGACGGTGCCATAGGCCTCGACCCGTGCATTGAACTTCGGCACCCGGGTGCCGTCGACCAGCGCGGTATCGCCCTTGTCGCCGGTGCGGGTGTAGATCTTGTTGAGCACGACCATGGTCAGCCTCCCCTGCGGATCAGGACGAAGATCACGATCAGCACCACCGCCACGAACTGCGCGATGATGCGCCAGCGCATCGCCTTGTTTGCATATTTCTTGTTGAACTCACCGCCCTTGGCAAAGGAGCCGATGCCGAAGAGCAGGATCAGGACGACCACCAGCATGACGCCGGCAACCGCCAGGAACAATGGATCGTCTCGCATCTCGTCTCTCCCTCCCAGGCTTCGCCAGAGACATAGCCGGTCGCGACGGAAAAGCGAACCGCCTATCGGGCGCGGTCGATCAGCGCATCCAGCGCCGTGGTCGGCAGGATCCGCCGCAGTCGCCCCATCAGGTGGGTCGGCACTGTCACGTAGTAGCGCGGCTTCGGGCGCGGGTGCTCCAGCGCCTTGGCCAGCACGTCGGTCACCGCCGAGGGCGGCAGCTCGAAACGGTCCTTCGAGGGCGAAGCGTAGAGCCGCCTGAGCAGCGAAGCCTCGTACTGGGCGGCGCGGGGAGAGGCCTTCCAGTCGAGCCATTTCTCGAAATAGGGCACCGAGTTGGCGCGGATCCGCGAGGTGATCGGGCCGGGCTCGATCAGGATCACCTTGATGTCGGTGTCGCGCATCTCGATCCGCAGCACGTCGGTCAGCCCTTCGAGCGCGAACTTGGACGAGACATAGGCTCCGCGCCACGGCATCGGCACCAGCCCCAGCACCGAGGAGCAGTTGACGATCCGCCCGTGCCCCTGCCGCCGCATCACCGGGATCACCGCGCGGGTGAGCGTGTGCCAGCCGAAAAAGTTGCCCTCGAAGATCTCGCGCAGGGCGCCGGTGGGCAGGTCCTCGACCGCGCCGGGCACCGCGAAGGCGCCGTTGTTGTAGAGCGCGTCGAGCGTGCCGCCGGTCGAGCTGAGCACCTGGTCCAGGGCGCGGGTGATGCTGGCCTCGTCGGTGTAGTCGAGCTGGGGGCTCTCGAAGCCCTCGTCGCGCAGGCGTGCGCAGTCCTTCTCCTGCCGGCAGGCGGCGAAGACGCGCCAGCCGCGGGCGCGCAGCCCGTGCGCCGCGTCATGGCCGATCCCCGAGGAACAGCCTGTGATGAGAACGGATCTGCCGGTCATGCGCGCCCTTTCCTGCCTGTCGCGACCGGCGTAAGCCAGCCCGGCAGGGGGCGCAAGCGTGGCTCAGTCGGCGGCCACGCGCAGGAAGTCGTCGGACATCCAGCCGACTCGGTTGCTCTCTGTCACCTTGAGGCGCACCCAGCCTTCGCCGGGATCGGCGAGGACCTCGACCGAGGCGCCGCGGCTCAGCTGGTCGACCACGTGAAAACGGGTGCCGGGGCCGTTGCGCATGTTCACCAGCGTGCCGGTGACCTTGCGCATGTCGGGCAGCACGGCCAACTCGGCATCCTCGGGCGCGGCATCGCTGGTGGTGGCCACCGCGGCAAGCTGGATGGCCTCGCCGCCCTGTGCCGCGTCGATCGCGGCGCCGGGCGAATCCATGGGCCGCACCGAGGCGAGCGTGATGTCGAGTTTCGGAACCGGACTGGTCTCGGGCCGGGCCTTCGGCTTGGCGGTCTGCGCGAGCGTCTGGGCGTCGGTCGTCTTCAGGTCGCTGCCGGTCGAGACCGTCGCGGATGCCGGCACGATCCGGGCCTGCCCGATCTTCGCCTGTGCGACGGTTGCGAGAGTGGCTGCATCGGTGCTCCCACGAGAGACCTCGGGCATGGGGGCCGTCACGGCAGAGGCCATCTTTTCGGTGCGATGTTCGGCCCCGAAGTCGGCGCCGCCCGACATCTCGTACCAGGCGACTCCCAGCAGGCCGAAGGTAACCAGAATATAACTCTTCATCTCAAATTCTCCCGCCACAGTTACCGCGAAGGGACCAATGGCACCGCGCCGCGAAAAAACCCTGCAACGCCGCTGTCAGAGTATCAGATTCCCGCGACGTCTCTAAGGGAATTCCGTAAAAATTCGTCCCGCCGGACGGCGACCGCTTTACCGGCGCTCTCGCCGCTTGTATCTCACAATCTATGAATGACATCGTCGATGACCCCAATATGAACCCCCGTAACGTGGCCGAGCCGCTTCGCCGTGCCATCGGCGAGCGCTACCTGACCTACGCGCTTTCGACGATCATGAACCGGGCGCTTCCTGACGCCCGCGATGGGCTGAAGCCCGTTCATCGTCGTATCCTATATGCAATGCGCAGGCTCCGGCTTAGTTCCTCCGGAGGCTTCCTGAAGTCCGCAAAGATCAGCGGCGACACCATGGGCGACTTCCACCCGCACGGTGACGCGGCGATCTACGACGCCATGGCGCGCCTCGCGCAGGACTTCACGATCCGCTACCCGCTGGTCGACGGTCAGGGCAACTTCGGCAACATCGACGGCGACAACCCGGCGGCCTCGCGCTACACCGAAGCGCGCATGACGATCATGGCCGAGGCGCTGCTCGAGGGGCTCGACGAGGATTCGGTCGACTTCCGCCCGAACTACGACGGCCGTCTCGAAGAGCCGACGGTGCTGCCCGCCTCCTACCCGAACCTGCTGGCCAACGGTGCCAGCGGCATCGCGGTGGGCATGGCCACCAACATCCCGCCGCACAACATCGGCGAGCTCATCGACGCCTGCCTGCATCTGATCAAGACGCCGGACGCCCGCGACGAGACCCTGCTGAACTACGTGCCCGGCCCGGACTTCCCCACGGGCGGCGTCATCGTCGAGCCGCGCGAGAACATCGCCGAGGCCTACCGCACCGGCCGCGGCTCGATCCGCCTGCGCGCCAAATGGGAGGTCGAGGACCTCGGCCGCGGCATGTGGCAGGCGGTGGTCACCGAGATCCCCTACCAGGTGCAGAAGTCGAAGCTGGTCGAACGGCTGGCCGAGCTGATCCAGACCAAGAAGGTGCCGATCCTCGCCGACATCCGCGACGAGAGCGCGGAAGACGTGCGCATGGTGCTGGAGCCCAAGACCAAGAACGTCGATCCCGACGTCCTGATGAACATGCTGTTCCGCAACAGCGACCTCGAGATCCGCTTCTCGCTGAACATGAACGTGCTGATCGACGGGCTCACGCCCAAGGTCTGCTCGCTCAAGGAGGTGCTGCGCGCCTTCCTCGACTTCCGCCGCGACGTGCTCTGCCGCCGCTCGCGCCACCGGATGGCGAAGATCGACAACCGGCTGGAGGTGCTCGAAGGCCTGATCATCGCCTTCCTGAACCTCGACCGGGTGATCGACATCATCCGCTACGACGACGACCCCAAGGCCGCGCTGATGTACGAGGACTGGTCGAAGCCCCACCAGGCGACGATCTCGCGCGCGACCGACGACAGCGACTACGTGTCGCCGCTGCTGGGCATCGACGTGAAGGCGCTCGAGCTGCGGCCCGATCCCGAGGCGGTGGCCCGTGGCGTGCTTGCCGACGAGGGCGGGCCGGGCACCATCCCGCAGCGCTTCGGCGGTCGCTCCGAGGGGCTCTCGGACGTGCAGGCCGAGGCCATCCTGAACATGCGCCTGCGCAGCCTGCGCCGGCTCGAGGAGCTCGAGCTGGTCAACGAGCGCGACAAGCTGATGGAAGAGCGCGCCGGGCTCGAGGACCTTCTGGCCAGCGACGAGCTGCAGTGGAAGCGCATCTCCGAGCAGCTGCGCGAGGTGAAGAAGAGCTTCGCCAAGGATCTCGACCGTGGCGCGCGCCTGACCTCCTTCGCCGAGGCGGGCGAGGCCGAGGAAGTGCCGCTCGAGGCGATGATCGAGCGCGAGCCGATCACCGTGGTGTGCAGCCAGATGGGCTGGATCCGCGCCATGACCGGCCACATCGACCTGAACCGCGAGCTCAAGTTCAAGGACGGCGACGGCCCGCGCTTCGTGTTCCACGCCGAGACCACCGACAAGCTGCTGGTCTTCGGCACCAACGGCCGCTTCTACACCCTCGCGGCGGCGAGCCTGCCGGGCGGGCGCGGCATGGGTGAGCCGCTGCGCCTGATGGTCGACCTGCCGAACGAGGCCGAGATTCTCGACATCTTCATCCACCAGCCCGACCGCCGGCTGCTGGTGGCCTCCTCCGCCGGCGACGGTTTCGTCGTACCCGAGGCCGAGGTGCTGGCCCAGACCCGCGCCGGCAAGCAGGTGCTGAACGTCAAGGACGGGGTAAAGGCAAAGGTCTGCAAGCCGGTCTCCGGCGACGCCGTGGCAGTGGTGGGCGAGAACCGCAAGGTGCTGGTCTTCATGGCCGACGAGCTGCCCGAGATGGGCCGCGGCAAGGGCGTCCGCCTGCAGAAGTACAAGGACGGCGGCATGTCCGACGTCACCACCTTCACCCTTGCAGACGGCCTGTCGTGGCGCGACCCGGCCGGGCGCACCCGCACCGAGACCAATCTCGAAGAATGGATCGGCAAGCGCGCGACCTCGGGCCGGATGGCGCCGCGAGGCTTCCCGCGCGACAACACCTTCACCTGAGCCCAACGCGGCTTTCGGTCCTGCCTCCGGGCGGGACCTGACACCCTGAGCCCATCCCCGCGGGCAGCAAGGCAATTCGGCATGAGTGACGGCAATTACGCCCACGGAGACTACACCGGCGACGGCAAGGCCCTGTTCTTCCTGGCCCTGCGCACCGGGCTCCTGACGTTCTTCACCCTCGGCATCTACCGTTTCTGGGCCAAGACCCGGATCCGCCGCTTCATCTGGTCTTCGACCCGGCTCGACGGCTCGCGCTTCGAATACACCGGCACCGGGCTCGAGAAGTTCCTCGGCTTCCTGATGGCGGTGGTGATCCTCGCGGTCTACCTCGGCCTGATCCAGATCCTGCTGTTCTGGTTCGGCATGACCATCTTCGCCACCCCGGCAAGCCCCGAGCAGGCGCTCGCGCAGAGCATCGGCTTCTCGCTCTCGGGTCTCGCGGTGCTGCCCTTCGTGTTCTTCGCCATCTACCGCGCCCGGCGCTACCGCATGGCCCGCACCCGCTGGCGCGGCATCCGGTTCGGCATGGAGAAGAACGCCTGGGGCTACGCCTTCCGCGCCATGGGCTACTGGGCGCTGACCCTGCTGAGCCTCGGCCTGCTCACCCCGCTGATGACCTTCCGGCTCGAGAAATACATGACCGACCGCACCTGGTTCGGTGACGCCCGCTTCGAGCAACAGGGGCGCTGGACGGCGCTCTATGGCAAGATGAAGCACGTCTTCATCGGGCTTGCCCTGCTCATCGCATCGGGCGTCGGCTTCGTGCTGAGCGCCGACGGCTTCTCGGGGCTCACGCTGCTGGCCATCCTCGCGATTCCCGTGGGCGTGGTCTGGTTCGGAATCGGCCTGATCTCGTACAACGTCCAGAGCTTCGCCTATCTCGCGCAGAACAAGACGCTGGGCGAACGCATCGCCTTTCACGCGGAGCCCCGCACCAAGGACATCATCCTCGCCTACATCGTCGGCAGCATCGTGCTGGCGATCGGCCTGTCGGTCGCCACGGCGGTCTGGGGCGGTCTGGCGGCGGCGCTGCTCTCGGGCGTGGATTTCGAGACCGCCGGCCCGGGGTTCCAGCCCGCGATGGTCGCGCCGATCCTCGTCACCGCGGCGGGCTACATGCTGACACTGATCGCGGCCCATGCCGGCGCGCTCGCGGCGATCACCCAGCCCATCATCAGGCACTACGTGACCACGATGACGCTCATCAACCTGCCCGCGCTCGCCTCGATCCAGCAGCGCGCCTCGGACCCCGGCGCCGATGCCGAGGGCTTTGCCGACGCGCTCGACATCGGCGGGGCGATCTGACCGGTGCAGGGCGAGGCGTATCTCTACGACGGACGCTCGGCGATCCGGCACCGGGTCGACGTGACGCTCACCGAACGGCGCGACGCGCTCGTGATCTCCGGCGATGCCCTGCCCGAACCGCTGGTCTGGCCGCTGCCGGACCTGCGCGCGCTCGGCGATCATCCGGACGACAGCCAGATCATCCTGACCCGCCATCTCGACACCGAGGACGAGACCCTGCGCGATCAGGCAAGGCTGGTGATCGACGACCCCGAGATGGTCACCTGGCTGCGCCGCACCCGCCCGCGCCTGCACCGGCGCGACCTGCGCAATGGCACGTGGCGGCGGATCTGGCTGAGCCTCGGCGGGGCCGTCGCGGCGGTGCTGCTGATGGTCTTCGTGATCCTGCCGGCGCTGGCGGGCACCCTCGCCGAGCTGCTGCCCGTCGAGAAGGAGATCGCCTTCGGCCGCAGCGTGAAGGCCCAGATGGAGCGCATGTTCGGTGCCGAGGAGAACGGCGCGCTCGACTGCGACGCGCCCGCGGGCCGCGCCGCGCTCGACCGGCTGGTGGCGCGGCTGACCGAGGGGCAGGACATCGGCTACCCTCTCGAGGTGACGGTCATCGAGCACGGAATGATGAACGCCTTCGCCGTGCCGGGCGGGCAGATCGTGGTGATGAACGGGCTGCTCAAGGGCGCCGAGACCCCCGACATGGTGGCCGCGGTGCTCGCGCACGAGATCGGCCACGTGGCGCACCGCGACCCGACGCGAAACGCCCTGCGCGCCGCCGGATCGGTGGGCCTGCTGGGGCTGCTCTTCGGCGATTTCACCGGCAGCGCGGTGATGGTGCTGCTGGCCGAACAGCTGGTCAACGCCAGCTACACGCAGGACGCCGAGGCGCAGGCCGACGCCTTCGCCTTCGACACCCTCGTCGCGGCGGACCTGCCGCCCGCGGCGCTCGCCGAGATGTTCGAGACCTTCCGCAAGGAATACGGCGACGTCTCGGGCCCGATGGCGCATTTCGCCTCGCACCCGCGGCTGGCCGAGCGCATCGAGGCCGCCCGCGACGCCACGCCGGCGGAGCTGGCCCCGCGCCCCGCGCTGACCGAGACCGAGTGGCAGGCGCTCCGGTCGATCTGCGATTGACGTCAGGGAAGACAAAAGGTGTTTCTTTCGAGTATTTTCGGAAAGAACACGGGGCACCGGTGGCGTGATTGGGCCCCGGACAGACACGAAACGCGGCGTCCATTTGGCGCTAACAGGTCGTTTTAGCTCTGTTTCCCCTGCCTTTGGTTCGTTATCACCCCACAGGAGAGACAAAACTCGGGAGTCGCGCCCGCCGCGACGCATCAAGGGAGAGAACCACCGATGAAGGTGCTTGTGCCTGTCAAACGGGTGATCGACTACAACGTGAAGGTCCGCGTGAAAGCGGACGGCAGCGGTGTCGATCTGGCCAACGTGAAGATGTCGATGAACCCCTTCGACGAAATCGCGGTCGAGGAAGCCATCCGTCTCAAGGAAGCCGGCAAGGCCTCCGAGGTGATCGTCGTGTCGATCGGTGTGAAGCAGGCGCAGGAGACGCTGCGCACTGGCCTCGCGATGGGCGCCGACCGCGCCATCCTGGTGACCGCCGCCGAGGACGTGCACGAGGACATTGAGCCGCTCGCCGTGGCCAAGATCCTTGCCGCCATCGTCAAGGAAGAAGAGCCGGGGCTGGTGATCTGCGGCAAGCAGGCCATCGACAACGACCTCGGCGCCACCGGCCAGATGCTGGCAGCCCTGACCGGCTTGGCGCAGGCGACCAACGCCAACACGCTCGAGGTCGCGGACGACAGCGCTACCGTGGCGCGCGAGGTCGACGGCGGCCTGCAGACCATCAAGGTCTCGCTCCCGGCGATCATCACCACCGACCTGCGTCTCAACGAGCCGCGCTACGCTTCGCTTCCCAACATCATGAAGGCGAAGAAGAAGCCGCTCGACGAGAAGACGCCCGCCGACTACGGCGTCGACGTGTCGCCGCGTCTCGAGGTCGTCAAGACCGCCGAGCCGGCAGCGCGCGCGGCAGGCATCATGGTGGGCTCGGTCGACGAGCTCGTGGCGAAACTGAAAGACGCGGGGGCGATCTGATGGCTGTTCTTCTTCTTGCAGAAATCACCGACGGCGCGCTGTCGATGGACGCCACCGCCAAGGCCGTGGCCGCCTCGGCCCCGCTCGGCGACGTGACGGTCCTGGCCGTCGGCTCCAAGGCCAAGGACGCCGCCGCCGAGGCCGCGACCATCGCCGGTGTCGCCAAGGTGCTGGTCGCCGAGGATGCAATCTACGGCCACCGCCTCGCGGAACCCACCGCGGCGCTGATCGTGAGCCTCGCAGGCAACTACAGCCACATCGTGGCCCCGGCCACGACCGACGCGAAGAACATCCTGCCACGGGTTGCCGCGCTGCTGGACGTGATGGTTCTGTCCGATGTCACCTCGGTGGTGGATGCGGATACCTTCGAGCGCCCGATCTACGCCGGCAACGCCATGCAGACGGTGAAGTCGAAGGATGAAACGAAGGTCATCACCTTCCGGACCTCGACCTTCGAAGCGGCTGCCACCGGCGGCGCGGCCCCGGTCGAGGACGTGGCGGCGGCCGAGAACCCCGGCCTGTCAGAGTGGCTCGAGGACAAGGTCGCGGAGAGCGACCGCCCCGAACTGACCTCGGCCAAGATCGTCGTCTCCGGCGGTCGCGGCGTTGGCTCGGAAGAGGACTTCGCGATCATCGAGGCGCTGGCGGACAAGCTCGGCGCAGCCGTTGGCGCATCGCGCGCTGCGGTCGACTCGGGCTTCGCGCCGAACGACTGGCAGGTCGGCCAGACCGGCAAGGTCGTGGCGCCGGATCTCTACATCGCCTGCGGCATCTCAGGCGCGATCCAGCACCTCGCCGGCATGAAGGACAGCAAGGTCATCGTCGCGATCAACAAGGACGAGGAGGCGCCGATCTTCCAGGTTGCCGACTTCGGCCTCGTCGCCGACCTCTTCGAGGCCGTGCCCGAACTCACCGGCAAGGTCTGACCCCTTTCACGAAACACCCGCGAAGGCCCGCCCCACCGGCGGGCCTTTTGCTTTTGCACATACGAACGGGCGGCACGTGCAGCCACGCACCCGACCTGTGCGGTTCCGGCCATTGCCGCAGTGCGGCAAGTGATTAGCTTCCACACCAACAGACAGTCTCACCGAAAAGGAGAATCTCATGGCACTGAAGCTCAAGATCGTCACCTCGAGCACCCGCCCCGGCCGCATCGGCCCGATCGTCAGCAACTGGGTCGCCGCCCAGGCTGCCGCCCATGGCAAGTTCGAGGTCGAAATCCTCGATCTCGAGACCTTCGGGCTGCCGCTCCTCGACGAGCCGAACCACCCGGCGATGCAGGCCTACACCCAGGACCACACCAAGGCATTCAGCGCCGCCGTGGCCGATGCCGACGCCTTCGTCTTCGTGACCCCGGAATACAACTCGTTCCCGCCGGCCGCGGTCGTGAACGCGCTGCAGGCGCTCGTCCTCGAGTGGGAGCGCAAGCCCGCGGGCGTCGTGTCCTACGGCGGCATCTCGGGCGGCCTGCGCGCCGCGCAGGAGCTGCGCATGCTGCTCGCCAACATGAACATCATGCCGATCAAGCAGGTCGTGCCGATGCCGATGGTCTTCGGCGACATCACCGAGGAAGGCGCCCTGTCGCCGAACGAGGAAGTCGCGAAGGGCACCACCGGCATGCTCGACGAGCTGCTGGTCTGGGCCGAGGCGCTGGCTCCGGCACGCGCCTGATACATCAGCCTTCGGGCAGGGAAAGGCCGCCGGGGATCTCCTCGGCGGCCTTTTTCATTGTCTCGCGCGATCCGGCCGTCAGCTCGCCACCTGCTCGCGCAGGATCGAAGCGGTGAGCGAGATCATCAGGTAGACACCCGAGAAGATCAGGAAGGCGAGAATGGTGTTCTCGAACTTGCGCGGGTAGCTCGGGTCCTCGGAGGCCACAGGCACCACCGAGGTGGTCAGGTAACGCGCCTGGCTGTCGGCATCGCGCCGCGCCTGCGCCAGCCGCTCGAGCGCGGTCTGCAGCATCAGGTCGCGGGTCGAGAGATCCGCCTCGGCCAGCTTGATCTGCACCGCGATCTCGGCCAGCGAGTTCTCGCCCGAGGTGGCGCTGGTCATGTCCGCGTTCAGGTCTGCCAGCAGGGTCTCGAGCCGCCGCACGTCGCCCCGGGCGCCCTCGACCCTGGCGCTGTTCGGCCGGGCGTTGTCGAGCAGCGCCTGCAGGGTGAGCTGCTTTTCCTGCAGCTGCACCTCGACATTGCTGATCTGGGTGCGCAGGGCGGCGATGCGGCCCTCGGGGTCGACCACCGAGCCCTCCTGCTGCAGCCGCACCAGCCTCTCCTGCGCGTCGTAGCGGGCCTGCTCGGCCTCCTCGAGACCGCTCTCGGCGTCGGTCACGGCGTTGGAACGCTTGCGCAGCGACAGGTTGTCGACGCGGTCCTCGGCGTAGCCGATCAGCGCCCGGCTGAAGCGCGCGGGTGTCTCGGGGTCGGCGGCCATGATCTCCATCTTGATGACGCCTTCGGTCGGGTCGTAGCCGATCTCGATGTTGCGCTTGTAGAGCGTGTAGGCCTCTTCGTTCGACGCGCCCGAGTCGAGCCGCTGGATCGGGTCGATCCAGTCCTGCTCGTAATGCGCCTTGAACCCCTCGTCGCTGTCGAGGCGCAGCATCGCGTCCTTGGAAAGCAGGTAGCTCTGCACCGCGATGGCGTCCTGGTTGGTGGCGAACTGGGTGCCCGAGAACAGGCTGCCCATGGAGCTGGCCGAGCTCTCGGCCCTGAGGATCAGGAACTCGGACCTGGTCGAGAACATCGGCGTCGCGACCACGTAGAAATAGTAGCCCGCGAGGATCGTCGGCAGCATCACGAAGAAGGCCAGCCGCGTCAGAAGCAGCACGAGCTTCTTGCGCCGCCGCGTGGCAAGCTCGCGCTGGATCTGCAGGATCTCGGCGGCGCGACGCTCGGCCGGGCTGGCGATCCGGGTCGAGGGCAGATGCGCCTTGCCGCCCGCCGGAACCGTCTGCGGCAGTTGCACACGCGGATCCGGACGCGGGGCCGAGGCCTGACCCGCGGCCCCCCCGGCGGGAGGCTGCCGCCCGCCACCCCCGGTCCCACCCGCGTCGGGCACCACGAGCTCGAGCATGTTGCTGCGCTTGAACGGGTCGATCCCGCGCGCCCGAAGCAGCCGCACGGCATCGAAATCGGTCGCCGGCGCGAAGCCATGCTTCTGCGCCACCCGGCGCGCCATGCGCAGTTGCCGCGCGGTGAGCCCTTCGCTGCGGATGGCGTCCACCTCGGTGCCGCCCCTCGCTGGCGCGGCGGGGCTGTCGTCACCGGCGAGGGGCGCGAATTCGGGGCGCAGCGGCGCCTCCTGCGGGCGGGGAGCCACGGGGCGGGCCTGCGTTTTCGTGCTCTGGGGGCGCGGCGCGTCCGGCGCGGCCCCCTCCCCGGCCACGCCGCGGCGGGTGCGGAATTTCTTAGCCTTGGGTTTCGTAGTCATAGAGCTGCTTCGCTTCTTCCAAGGTTTCAAACATGTGCAACTTGCCGTCCATCAGCACCGCCGCCTTGCGCGCGAACCGCTCGAGGATCTGCGGCTGGTGCGAGACGATCACGATGGTCGTGGTGCGCAGCCGTTCGGCAAGGACGTCACCGGCCTTGCGGTTGAATTCGACATCGGTCGAGTTCGGCATCCCCTCGTCGATCAGGTAGATGTCGAAATCGAGCGCCAGCATCAGCGCGAAGGTGAACCGCGACCGCATCCCACTCGAGTAGGTGCCGATGGGCTGCTCGAAATACTCGCCCAGCCCGCAGAGCCAGCGGCAGAAGCTCTCGACGTAATCCGGGTCGATGCCGTACATGCGCGCGATGAAGCGGGCGTTCTCGCGCGCGGAGATCTTCGAGATCACCCCGCCCATGAAGCCCAGCGGGAAGGACACCCGGCAATTGCGACGGATCTCGCCCTCGTCCGGTTTCTCGAGCCCCGCCATCATGCGGATCAGCGTGGTCTTGCCGGTGCCGTTGGGCGCGAGGATGCCGAGCGACTCGCCCAGGTCCACGCGGAACGACACCCGGTCAAGGATCACCTTGCGCCGGGTGCCGGTCCAGAAGGACTTGCTGACCATGTCGAACTCTAACATCACCGTTTCCCGGCTCTTGCCCGTCCTGCAATAGCAGAACGTGATTAAGCATGTCTTAGGTCGGGAATCTGGTGAGATTATGGCCCTGAGCGGAAACAAAGGAGTCTCCTGCCCCGGCGGATGTCACGATTGTTCGGCTCCGGCGCCGGGCGGACGGCGAAACCCCCGCCGGTTCGGGCGGGGGATGACAGGCGCGGCTTAACCCTGAATGACGCCGAGCGGCGCGGCCGGGATCATGCCCAGAGCCCCCAGCACAGCCCGGCGATCAGCGCGCCCAGCACCGCGTATCCGAGGTAGGCCGCGAAGACCCGCGGCTTCACCAGCGCCCAGACGGCGACGGCGGCGGGAATGCTGCTGACGCCGCCCGCGACGACGAAGCTCATCGCCGCCCCGGGCGCCATGCCCTGCGACAGGAGCGCGTCGACCAGCGGCACCGCAGCGTAGCCATTGAGGTAGGCAGGCGCGCCCACAAGCGCCCCGAGCAGCACCGGCCACGGCCCGCTGCCGCCCAGCAGCCCGGCGATGGCCTCGGCCGGGATATGGCGCAGCATCACCGCCTCGAGCAGATAGGCCAGCAGCAGCCATTTCAGCAGGAAGAGCGCGTTGCGCTCTCCTGCCAGAAGCGCCAGACCGGCCGGCCCCGGAATGGCGCCTTCACGCCACAGCAGCCACCCACCTTGGGCGCCACCCGCAGCGGATCGGCGAAGACCACGCTGCCTTTCAGCGCCATGGTCCCGAAGCCGCCCAGAAGCCCCATGCCGACCGCGGCCAGCGCCTTGCCGATGGCGAAATCCCAGCCCAGCGTTCCGGAGGTGATGAGGAACATCGCCGGATCCATCAGCGGCGAGGCCAGCCAGAACGCCATGACCGCGCTCAGAGGCGCCCCCACCGCCAACAGCGCCGCGATGAAGGGGATCACCTGACACGAGCAGAAGGGCGACAGCCCGCCCAGCAGGGCCGCGAAGACGATCATCCGGATCTCGCGCCCCTCGAAGGCCTTCGCCAGCAGGGTCTCGGCGCCGCTTGCCTTGACGAAGGCCACCGCCAGCACCGCGAAGACGATGAAGGGAGCGGTGCCCCGCAGCGCTTCCAGCGCAAAGCCAAGCGTGGGCAAAAACTGCGCGCGCTCGCCGATCGCCACCAGCGCCAGCAGCACCGCGCTCGCCGCCCAGGCCCGGTCGATCCTCGGCAGCCGCCGGGTCGGTGTCGTCGTGTCAGCCATGGTCGCTCTCCGTCCCGGCGCAATCGGCGCAGCAATGGGTCAGCAGGAATTCCGACAGTGCCCGCACCTCGTCATAGGCCGCGGCGGCGCAGATGATGCTGCGGCCGTCCCGCTCCTGCGTGACCAGCCCGGCGGCGGCGAGGATCCTGAGGTGGTGGGTCAGCGTGGACCCGGTTACCCCCGCGCGCTTGCCCAGCGCGCCGATGGGCATCCCCCCGGGGCCGGAGCGCACCAGCACCCGGAGCACGTTCAGGCGCTGCTCGGAGCCGAGTGCCGAGAACTTCGAGGCGGCAATTTCCAGCGCCATGTCGGGGCCGGATGCGATGGGCGAATCCTGTTTCATATTTCTAGCATTATCGAAATGATTGCATCCGGCAAGAAACATTTCGACGATTATCGAAATAAACGCAGGACTGGCAGCGTGCCCCATCGCGCATTAGCTCCAGTCTATGACCGACACGCTCGACGACCTGTCCACACGCCTCTCAGGCTGCCGCCTCTGCGCCGACCGCTTCGCCGCGACCGCGACGCGCCACGCCCCGCGGCCAGTGGTCTGGTTCGACCGCGGCGCCCGGCTGCTGATCGCGGGACAGGCGCCGGGGCTCAAGGTCCACGAACGCGGCCGCCCCTTCGACGATCCCTCGGGCACCCGGCTGCGAGACTGGCTCGGCCTCTCCGAGGCGCAGTTCTGGGACCGCTCGCGCATCGCCATCGTGCCCATGGCCTTTTGCTTTCCTGGCTACGACGCCAAGGGCGCCGACCTGCCGCCGCCACCGCTCTGCCGCGCCACCTGGCACGACGCGCTCTTCGAGGCGCTCGGCGAGATCCGCCTGCGGGTCTATGTCGGCGGCTATGCCCACCGCTACCACCTCGGTGCAAAGACCGGCGTCACCGAGACCGTCCGGGGCTGGCGCGACCACCTGCCCGACGCAATTCCCTTGCCGCATCCGTCCTGGCGCAATACGGCATGGCTGAAACGCAACCCGTGGTTCGCGGACGAGCTGCTGCCCGTCCTGCGCGCCCGTGTCCGCGAGGCAATGGAATGACCGAAATCACCCCGCTCGACGCCGCCCACGCAGCGATGGAGGCCGCACCGCAGGACGACGCGGCGCGCCTGAGATTCTACGAGAGGCTGGCCGATGGCGAGCTCTTCGTCCTGCTGGCGAAGGAGGCCGAGGGCGACAACATCGAGCCCGAGCTCTTCGAACTCGGCGACGCCAGCTTCGTGCTGGTCTTCGACCGCGAGGAGCGCCTGTCGCAATTCGTCGGCCGCGAGGCACCCTACGCCGCGCTCTCGGGCCGCATCGCCGCCAACATGCTGGCCGGTCAGGGCATCGGCCTTGCCCTCAACCTCGAGGTCGCGCCGTCGCAGATGCTGCTGCCCCCCGAGGCGGTGGACTGGCTCTCCGAGACCCTCGGTCACGGCCCGCAGGAGACCGAGGCACATATCGAAGAGGTAAGCCCCCCCGGCGGCCTGCCCGAGGTGCTGGTGACGGCGCTCGACACCAAGCTCGCCACCGCGACCGGCCTCGCCCGCTGCGCCTGGCTCGCCGGCGTCGCCTATTCCGACGGCACCCGCAGCCACCTGCTGGCCTTCGCGGGCACCGTGCCCGGCGCCGAAGAGGCGCTGGCGCGCGCGGTGAACGAGGCGCTGGTGTTCTCGGGCATCGAGGCGGGCGCGCTCGACGTCGCCTTCGTGCGCGACAGCGACCCGCTCGCCGCCTCGCTGACCCGCGTCGGCCTGCGCTTCGACCTGCCCGAGCCCGAGGCCCCGGCCAAGGTCGAACGAATCGCCCCGGGCTCCGACCCGAAGAGCCCGCCGATCCTGCGCTGATCCCCCGGCGCGCCCGCTAGAGCCCGAGATCCTGCCGCAGCGTCGGCAGGGTGTCCCCGGGCGCGGGCACGGCCTCCCACACCGCCCGCGCGATGGCCCGCGCAAGGCAGAGGCTCGCCGCGTGGCCGATCTCCGCCAGCTGCATGGGCGCCCCGTCGAGGGGCCTCGCCCCGGTCGCCGCGGCAAAGACGAGATCGCCGTCCATCGGCGAATGCGCCGGCACGATGGCGCGACCAATGCCGTCATGCGCCGCCACCGCCATGCGATGACACTGCGCCTTGTCGAGCGCGGCGTCGGTGGCGACCACGGCAATGGTGGTGTTGGCCTGCGCCATCTGCGCCATCGCCGCCATCCGCCTGCTCTCGGGCGGCGGCACGTAGCCTGAGGGATCGCCACCGAGCCCGCCGAACTCGGCGTCCATCTCGAAGGGCGCCGCCCAGAAATGCCGCCCCGAGGGCGTGGTGACGCTCCCGATGGGATTCGCTGCCACCAGCGCCCCCACGGTGATGCCGCTCTCGAGCACGAGGCTGGCCGAGCCCAGCCCGCCCTTGTGCATCGCGGTCAGCGCCCCGGTGCCGGCCCCGGCGCTGCCCAGCGCAACCCCTTCGCCCGCCGCCGCGAGCGCCGCCCGCCCCAGCGCCGGATAGGGGTTCACCCCCCAGTCCTTGTCGCCGCCGTTCAACAGGTCGAAGAGGATCGCCGCCGGCACGATCGGCACCCGCGCCGGGCCGACCGCAAAGCCACGCCCGGCCTCGTGCAGCGCGTCCATCACGCCCTGCGCCGCCGCCAGCCCGAAGGCGCTGCCCCCCGAGAGCACCAGCGCATCGACCCCGGGCGCGGACTTGTCGGGCGCCAGCAGGTCGGTCTCGCGGGTGCCCGGGGCCCCGCCCATCACCGCCACCGAGGCCACCATCGGCGCCGCCGCCGTGACCACCGTCACCCCGGATTTCAGCGCCGCGTCCTGGGCATTGCCGACCCAAAGACCGGCCACGTCGGTGATGAGATTCCGGGGTCCCGGGCGCATGTCGATCCTCCAGACTGATCCTGCCGCAGTCTTGGCAGTCCCTCTCCCGGGCGCAACCCCGCCCCTCCATCTCGCCCGATAAACTCCGGGTAAGTCCGCCGCACGCGGACGGGGCAGAGCCCGCTGCTCATCCGTAGCTTGCACCCGCCAAACGTCGATGGGGTGTTCTCGCTCCACCCGCCTCGCGAAGGACGTCTCTCCAGCGAAGACCGCCTCCCCCCGGCGCAACCCGGCCCCTTCATCTTGCCAGATAAACTCCGGGGGAGTCTCCGCAGGAGACGGGGGCAGAGCCCCCTCTTTCCTCGCCTCAAGCCTCGAAACGCAGACGCCTCTTCTCCCCCAACCTCCCTTCACCCGGACAACACCCACTCCCCGGACACGCCCTGGCAACCGCCACCGCGGAACGGCCGCAACCAACCGGACAGACCGTCAGATGCAGCGCCCGCCATCGACCTCCATGCAGACGCCGGTGACCATCGACGCCTCGTCCGAGCAGAGGTAGAGCGCCGCGTTGGCCATGTCCTCGGGCGTCGAGAACCGGCCCAGCGGAATGGTCGAGAGGAACTTCGCCCGCATCTCCGGGGTATCCTCGCCCATGAAGCTCGCCAGAAGCGGCGTGTCCCCCGCCACCGGGTTCAGCGCGTTGACCCGAACCCCGGCCGGCGCCAGCTCAATGGCCATGGCGCGCGTCGCGGTGTTCATCCAGCCCTTCGAGGCGTTGTACCAGTTGAGCCGGGGCCGCGGCGACACCCCGGCTGTCGAGGCCACGTTCAGGATCGCCCCCGCGCCGCGCTCCTTCATGTGACCGACGAGCGCCCGAGAAGTGAGGTAGACCGACTTGCAGTTCACCGCGAAGACCCGGTCGAAATCCGCTTCCGAGACCTCCTCCATCGGCGCCGGCAGGTGGGTGATCCCGGCGTTGTTCACGAGAATGTCGACCTGCCCCATCTCCGCCATCGCGGCCGAGACCATCTCCTCCACGCTGGCACCGTCCGCGACGTCCACCCGGCAGGCGATGCCGCCGCAGGCCGAGGCCACGCGCTCGGCGCCGTCCATATTGATGTCCGCCAACATCACGCGGGCGCCCTCGGCCGCGAAGCGCACAGCGATGCCCTCGCCAAAGCCCGATCCCGCGCCCGTCACGATGGCGCATTTCCCCTGCAATCTCATCGAAATCTCCTCCCTCGATCCTGCTAAACGCATCTCGGGGGCACCCCGCGCCCGACAGCACACGAGCGACGGCCCCCCCCCGAGAAAACCACCTCACCCGTGCCGCGCCGCCACGGTCTTGAGCACCGAGAAGCCGTAAAGCGCCTCGAAGCCCTTCTCCCGACCGTGCCCGGACTTGCCGACACCGCCGAAGGGCAGCTCCACCCCACCTCCGGCGCCGTAATTGTTGAGAAACACCTGCCCCGCCCGCAGCTTCCGCGCGAGCCGCATCTGGCGCGCCCCGTCTTGGGTCCAGACGCTGGCCACGAGCCCGTAATCGGTGCCGTTGGCGATCTGCACCGCCTCCTCCTCGGTGTCGAAGGGGATGATGACCTGCACCGGCCCGAAGACCTCGTCGCGGGCCAGCACGTGATCCGGCGGCACCGGACCGAAGAGCGCCGGGCGCACGTAATTGCCGCCCTCGGGCAGCCCTTCGGCAAACTGCGCCTGCGCCAGCAGCGGCAGGTCGGCCCCCTGCCCGAGGAAGCCCTCGACCCGCGCCTTCTGCCGTGCGTTGATCAGCGGGCCGATGTCGCGGTCGTCCATGGCCGGGCCCACCACCTTGGCGGCATAGGCCTCCGCCATGCGGCGGCTGACCTCGTCCAGAACCTCGCGCTGCACGAGGATGCGCGACGAGGCCGAGCAGGTCTGCCCGGCGTTCTGCAACCCCGCGTTCACGAGAAACGGCAGCGCCGCGTCGAGATCCGCGTCCGCGAACACCAGCTGCGGCGACTTGCCCCCGAGCTCCAGCGTTACCGGCACCACGTTGGCCCCCGCCGCCTGCTGCACGGCGACGCCCGCGCCGACCGAGCCGGTGAAGCTCAGGTGCTGGATGCCCGGGTGCCCGGCCAGCGCCGCCCCGGCCTCGGCCCCCAGCCCCGGCACCACGTTCAGCGCGCCCGCGGGCAACCCGGCCGCCTCGGCGATGCGGGCGAAGGCGAGCGCCGTGAGGCAGGCGTCCTCGGCGGGCTTCAGCACACAGGCGTTTCCCATGGCAAGCGCCGCACCGACCGACCGGCCGATGATCTGCATCGGGTAGTTCCACGGCACGATGTGGCCGGTGACCCCGTGCGGCTCGCGCAGGGTGTAGACGGTGTAGCCGTCGAGATAGGGGATGGTCTCGCCGTGGATCTTGTCGGCGGCTCCGCCGTAGAACTCGCAGTAGCGCGCCAGCGCCACCGCGTCGGCCCGCGCCTGCGTCAGCGGCTTGCCGACGTCGCGGGCCTCCATCGCGGCAAGCTCGTCGACATGCTCGAGCACGCGCTGCCCGATGCGGGTGAGGATGCGGCCGCGCTCGGTGGCGGTGAGGCGCCCCCATTCGCCCTCGAGCGCCGCCTGCGCGGCGGCCACGGCATCGTCGATGTCCGAGGCGGTGCCCCGGGCGATGCGGCCGATCTCTTCGCCGGTGGACGGGTCGTGCAAAGGCAGGGTCTCCGGCGTCGCACGCCAGCTGCCACCGATCAGGATGCGATCGGTCTCATGGGACAGGGTGTCCAGCATCGGTGTCTCCTCCTCCCGATGGCTGCGGCAAGGACGGCGCCGCGGCTATGAGAGATTTGGTATACCAATGCTGCGGGTTGTCAAATACCGCGTCGGTCGGCCCCTGCTCGACAATCTCGCCGGCGCGCATCACCAGCACCCGGTCGGTGATCCCGCGCACCACGCTGAGATCGTGCGAGATGAAGAGGTAGGTGAGCCCGTGACTCCGCGACAGCCCCGCGATCAGGTCGAGGATCTGCGCCCGCACCCGCACGTCCAGCGCCGAGACCGCCTCGTCGAAGATCACCAGCTCGGGCCGGATGATCAGCGCGCGGGCGATGGCGATGCGCTGTCGCTGGCCACCCGAGAAGGCGTGGATGTAGCTCTCGGCGTGTTCGGGCTTCAGCCCCACGGCGGTGAGCGCCTCGGCGATGGCCGCGTCGCGGGCGGCGCCCTTGGGCGGGTCGGGCAGCAGGTGGAAGGGCTCGCACACGAGCCGCCCCACCCGGTGGCGCGGGTTGAACGAGCCGTAGGGATCCTGGAACACCACCTGCACGCGGCGGCGCACCTCGGGGTCGGGGCGGCCATGGCTGAAGACCGCGCGACCGTCGAGACTGATGCTGCCCCCCTGCACCGGCTCGAGCCCGAGGATGGCGCGCGACAGGGTGGACTTGCCGCAACCGGATTCGCCCACGAGCCCGACGCGCTCGCCGCGCCGGATCTCGAGGCTGACGCCGTTCACCGCGACATGATCCTCGCGCGGGCGGAACAGGCGGCGCGGCCCCGGGTAGCCGCGGGTGACCCCGTCGACGCTCAGCAGCGGCGCCTCGGCGCGCGCGGGCGGCAGGTCGGCACGGTGACGCGACGCCTCGAAGAGCTGCCGCGTGTAGGGGTGACGCATGGTGCGCAAGAGCGTCGCGGTCTCGCCCTGCTCGACGATCTCGCCGTCCTTCATCACCGCGATGCGGTCGGCCATCTCGGAGACCACGCAGAGGTCATGGGTGATCATCATCAGCCCCATGCCCTCGTCCCGGACGAAGCCGCGCAGAAGCTCGAGGATCTGCGCCTGCGTGGTGACGTCGAGCGCGGTGGTGGGCTCGTCGGCGATCAGCAGCCGCGGCCGCAGCGCGATCGCCATGGCGATCACCACCCGCTGCCGCTGCCCGCCGGACAGCTCGTGCGGATAGCGCGTCGGCGGCACGCCTGCGGGCCTCGGCGCGCGGGGCGGCCTTGTGGATCAGGATGGTCTCGGCCACCTGGTCGCCGATGCGCTGCACCGGGTTGAGCGCGGTCATCGGCTCCTGAAAGACCATGCCGATGTCGCGGCCCCGCAGGGCGCAGAGCCTTTCCTCGGACAGGCTCAGCAGGTCGGTGCCGTCGAAGCGCAGCGCACCGGTGGTCTCGGCGGCGAAGGGCAGAAGCCCCATAGCGGCAAAGGCGGTCATCGACTTGCCCGAGCCGGATTCGCCGGTCAGCGCCACGATCTCGCCCGGCGCAATGGTGAGCGAGACGTCGCGAAGGATCTGCCGGTCGTGGATGCGCATCGACAGCCCGTCGACGTGCAGCAAGGGGCACGTTGCGGGCTGCGTATCGCGCGGGGATGTCCGGACCGAGGACAGGCTCATGCGCGCACCACCCGCAGGCGGGGGTCGAGCCGGTCGCGCAGCCCGTCACCGAGAAGGTTCAGGCCCAGCACCATCAGGACAATGGCGAGCCCCGGCATGATCGCCACGTGCGGCGCCAGCGCCACCATGGTCTGCGCATCCGCCAGCATCCGGCCCCAGGACGGGATCGGGGGCTGCGCGCCGAGCCCCACGTAGGAGAGCCCCGCCTCGGCGAGAATGCCGAGCGAGAACTGGATGGTGCCCTGCACGATCAGCAGGTTGGCGATGTTGGGCAGGATGTGCTCGGCGCTGATGCGGGGGGCGGTCTTGCCGGCGACCCGGGCGGCGAGGATGAACTCGCGCTTCCAGAGGCTGAGCGCGGCGCCGCGGGAGAGGCGCGCGAAAACCGGGATGTTGAAGATGCCGATGGCGATGATGGCATTGGTGGCGCCGGGCCCGAGGATGGCGGTGATGAGGATGGCGATCACGAGGCTCGGGAAGGCGAAGACGAGGTCGTTCATGCGCATGATGGCCTCGTCGAGCCAGCCGCCATGGCGGGCGGCGGCGGCAAGCCCCAGCGGCACGCCCGCGCCCATGCCGATGCCCACGGCGACCAGCGCAACCGCGATGGAAGTGCGCGCGCCCACCATGATCATGCTCAGGATGTCGCGGCCGAAATGGTCGGTGCCGAACCAGTGCGCCGCCGAGGGGGTCTGCAGCCGGTTGGCGATCTGCATCGCCTCCGTGTCGTAGGGCGTCCAGACATAGGACAGCAGCGCGGCGGCGAGGAAAAGCGCGGTGAGCGCACCGCCGAGGACAAGGTTGCGGGTCATCGGCTTGTCCC
>NZ_JAATOS010000341.1:0-4339 GCF_011806505.1 Salipiger sp. HF18
GCATCAAGTGCTTGGGTCATCGGTTGCTCTCCGTTTCGGGTCATTTGAACATGTGTTTGGGGAAGGTGGCGAGCGCGCCGGTGCCGCCGGCGGTGCCGATGGCGAGATGCGCGCCGTCGGGCGACCAGGCCAGCGCCGTGGCCGGATCGCCATTGCCCTCGCGCAGCATCATCTCTGCGCGCTGGCCGATCTGGCAGAGCGTCACCAGCCCGTTGGCATAGCCCACCGCGCAGAGATCGCGGTGGGGATGGGCGGCGACGGTTTCCACGATGGTGAGCCCGGGCTTTCCGGTCTCGACAGGCGCGCCCTCGTGATCGCCGAAGGGTAGGTCGGGCAGGCGCCAGCCGACCACGCGGAACGCACCCGCAGCGACGAGCACGCCGGCCTTCCGGCTGAAATCCGAGACGGTGACGGGGGCGGGGAAGTCGACGATGCAGTCGGCGCGGGCCGCGGGGACATCGACCAGAAGCAGCGCCTTGTCCCGGCAGCTGCCCACCAGCCAACGCCCGTCCGGCGACCAGATGAGATCCGAGACCTCGCCCTCCGCCGGGGTTCCGGCGCGCTGCGCGAGCGTCTCCGCATCGAGGACGGAGACCCGCCCCGGCCCCCAGCAGGCGATGCGCGTGCCGTCCGGCGAGACCGCCAGGCGCTGTACCGCGTGGCCGGGCTCTGCGGTGGCCAATGTGCGCCCGTCCTCAGGCGAGACAACGATCAGCCGGGTACCCTGCGCGACGACGATCCCGCGCTTCTCGGGCAGCGTGGCAAGCGCGGTGACAGGCTCGGGCCCCACCTTGGCGACCCGCACGGTCTGGCCGCGCGCGGTGGCCCGCCAGATCTCGGTCCCGTCGGGCGAGACGAAGGCGAAGCCCTGTTGCGCCAGCGTGGCGATGCCGGTCTCGCAGCCCGTCACCGGCGCCTCGGTCACGAGAGGCATCGGCAGCGGCTTCTCGCGCGGGCGGATGGTCATACGGCCGGTGTCGAGCTCGGTGCGCATCCGGCTTTCGGGCGTCTCACCGTCCTTGGTCTGCAGGAAGGCGAGCCGTCCGTCCCCGAGCGTGACCGCAACCGAGCCCCCGACCACGTTGAACCGGACCGCGCGGACCGGCGCCCCGAGATCCCACGAGCGGGCGATGAGGTCGAAGAGGGACAGGGATTGCGGCGATACGTGCTGGGTCATTTCTCATCTCTTTCGATAGCTGCCGCGAGGTGCCGGTCGAGCTCCGCCAGCTCCGCCTCGAGCGCGGTGATCAGGGTCATGCTGGCGTCGAGCGCCTCGTCGTTGGCGGCGCGGTCCGCGTCATGGGGGTCTTCGGAAGCGCCGTCCTCCTCGGCCTTCTGGTCGAGGATCATCATGCCGCTGGCGATCTGGTTGAGCCGCAGGTGCTCGCAATTGGCGGCGGCAATGGCCTGGATCAGCGCCATCCGCTGGTCGAGGATCGTCCGGACGTCGGGCGGTTGACCTGTCATGGCATTGCGCCAAGATTGGAGGGTGCGCGTCCGCAGAGGGGTTCCCGCCGATGATCGATCCCGTCGACAACCGCTTCTTCCGAAGCCTCCAGGCCGTCGTGGCCGGGGATGAGGCCGTGGACCCGGCCTGCCGCACCGCCATCGACCGTGCGGTCGAGACCGGGGCACCGCTCGATCTGCGCGCGGCGCGCGAACATGTCGACGCGCTGCCCGCCGCGCAGCGGGACAGGATCCTCGCGCAGGTGCACAGGGCGATGGCTACGGATCTGGCGTCGATCTGGGATCTGCTCCCCAACGCGCAAGGGACAGGCAGGCCCAACTGACGCGGTCACCCCTCCCGTTTCGGTCGTGTCAAACATCGGTGTCCCCCTCCCTTGAGCATCCGACTGATTGAGTGCCGAGGAGACTATCCCACGCCCGTGGCTCCGCAAACGAAACCGCGTGAAAACCGGCGATCCGGCACCGGAAAAGATGTATCCGTAAAGTACCGTTACGCTTCGGGCGGTGAGATTGTAACGCTCTGTTCCGGAATGGTTTTTCTGCATCGCAGAATCTTTGGGATGCGGGCGCAGAAACGAATCGGGCATTGATTCGGACCTGCATTTGCGAAAGCCTGTGCGGGTTGCAGGATGGAACGGAGCGGTGCCATGGTGCCCTTTCCAGACAGGCTCGATGTGGGGGATGTTTCGCTGCGGCGGATGCAGGCGGGCGACCTGCCGGCGATTGCACGACAGCTCGGAGCGCCTGAGATCGCGCGCTGGATGGCCGCCGCCCGACAGCCCTTTGGCCTTGCCGAAGCGGGCGAGATCCTCGCGCTCAGCCAGGAACCCGCGCAGCGGATCCGGGTGCTGGAACGGGGCGGGGAGGTCATCGGCTGCCTGCGGCTGGCGCCTGAAATGTGGTTCTGGCTCGACGCGGTGGCTCAGGGAGACGGGATCATGTCGACCGTCCTGCGCGCGGCGATCTCCGCCCATTTCGCCGAGCCTTCCCCGCCGCTGATTGCCTGTTGTCGGGACGACAATGTCGCCTCGCAGCGGGTGCTGGTCGGTCTCGGCTTCTCACGCGCGCCGGCGCGGAGACGGATGTTCTTCGAGGCAGAGGGACGCTCGCAGCCGTGCCACGACTACGCCATGACGCCTGAGCAATGGCAGTTCCTCTGCCCGCCGGTGGTGTCCCTGGGCGGCCTCACGGCGCGTCCGGCGCTCCAGAAGGACGCACCGCGTCTGGCTCTGATGCGGGTGGGTCTGGTGGACGCCAGAGATGCGCCCTGGCCGGAGCCCCAAGATCTGGGCGCCTTCATCGAAACCCACCGCTCCCGCGCGCCTGGACGAGGATTGTTTGTGCTCGAGGATGCCCACCGCCGGGTCATCGGCGCGGCGCTGATCGGCGAAGGGGAAGGCGTCCGCTCCCTGCGTTTTCTGAGCGAAGATGACGCCGGGCGACATCGCGGAGAGGCGGAGGAACTGCTCGGGATACTTGGCCCGCAGGGCTGACCATGGACCCGCGAAACCGGCGTGTCGCAGCGTCCGGTCACACGTCACCGGCTGGCAGGACAAGGCCACGACCGACCCGGCTCAACTCCGCCGCTGGTGGCGCAAGTGGCCCGACGCCATGCCCGCTATCCCTGCGGGGAGCCGCTCCGGCATTGCAGTGCGCGACCTCGGCCGCAAGAACGGGAAGAACGGCTTCGGGACGCTGCGTGAGCTCACCTTCCACGACCTGCGCGGCAGCGCCGTAACGCGGCTTGCACGTGCGGAATGCACGACAGCGCAAATCGCCACTCTCACCGGGCACAGTCTTAGAGGGGTGAGTCGATCATCGACGCTCACTATCTGAAGCGCGATTCGTCGCTTGGCGTCTCCGCCATTCGGAAGCTGGAACTGCACGAAAGGAGAGCGAAAATTCCCAACTGACCTCCCAAGTGCTCAACCCTGCTCTTGGGGTGAGGTGGGGAAAACTGTTTGGGATCAATGGTAGCGGAGGAGGGACTTGAACCCCCGACACGCGGATTATGATTCCGCTGCTCTAACCAACTGAGCTACTCCGCCAAACCGTGCGCGGTGGGTATGATAGAGGGCCGGGCACGTCAAGCGCAAAAATCGCCTTTCGGACAGATCTCGGTCATGACGCCGGGGTACGGCATCGGCGCCATAGCGCTGACCCCCGCAGAGGCCCGCGGGAGGCCCCGAATTCGTGCCCGGCACAGCCGCGCCAGACCCCTCACTTCACGATCATCTCGTCCTTCACGAACATGTTCGCCCAGGCGCGATCCACCAGTTCGGGCGTCATCTTGTAGGGCCAGCCCTCGAAATCGCAGACCGACAGCATCTGGTCGATGAGGAACACCGGCTGGTAGTTTGCATAAACGTTGTCGATCGTCGGGTACTTGTTCTTGAGCAGGTGAACGAGCGAGACCTCGTCCAGCTGCAGCTTCTTCTTGCGCGCGACCAGCGCGAAGATCTTCAGGAAGTCCTCCTGGCTCGGGCCGTCGATCTTGATCTTGAAGAAGATCCGCCGTAGCGCCGCCTGGTCGAAGATCTCGTTGGGGTGGAAGTTGGTCGAGAAAATCACCAGCGTGTCGAAGGGCACCTCGAACTTCTCGCCCGATTGCAGCGCAAGGATGTCCTTTGATTCCTCCAGCGGCACGATCCAGCGGTTCACCAGCTTCTGCGGCGGCTCGGCCTGGCGCCCGAGGTCGTCGACGATGAAGATGCCGCCGGTGGACTTGAGCTGCAGCGGCGCCTGGTAGGTGCGGGCGGTGGGGTTGTAGACAAGGTCCAGCATGCCGAGCGAGAGCTCGCCGCCGGTGATCACCGTGGGCCGGTCGCAGAGCACGTAGCGGGTGTCGAAGCGGGTCATCCGGCGCAGACGG
>NZ_JAATOS010000342.1:0-4335 GCF_011806505.1 Salipiger sp. HF18
GAGGTGCGGCTGGCCGTGGAGACCTGCCGCGTGAGGGCGAGGAGGCGCGGCGGCGCCTCAGCCCTCGTAGTGCCCATTCTGGTGCCAGCGCCAGGCGTCGGCAATCATCTGCGGCATGGTCGACCGGGACGGCTCCCAGCCGAGCTCGGCGGCGGCACGGGTCGAGCCCGACACCAGCTTGGTGGCGTCACCGGCACGGCGCGGGCCCTCGGAATGCGGCACCTCGCGGTTGGTGACGGAGCGCGATGCGTCGATCACCTCGCGCACCGAGAAGCCCTTGCCGGTGCCAAGGTTGAACACCCGGCTGCCCTTGCCATCGGTCAGCCACTTCAGCCCGAGCACATGCGCGTCGACGAGGTCGCAGACATGCACGTAGTCGCGGATGCAGGTGCCGTCCGGCGTGTCGTAGTCGGTGCCGTGGATCGACAGCGCCGGGCGGGTGCCGTCGATCGCCTCGAGCATCACCGGGATCAGGTGCGTCTCGGGGCGGTGATGCTCGCCGACCTCGCCCTCGGGATCGGCGCCCGCCACGTTGAAGTAGCGGAAGATCACGTGGCGCAGCCCCTTGGCGACCTCGAAGTCGCGGAGGATGTTCTCGACCGCGCGCTTGGAGGCACCGTAGGCGTTGAGCGGCTCCTGCGGCGTGCTCTCGTCGAGCACGACGTTGTCATGCTCGCCGTAGGTGGCACAGGTCGAGGAGAAGACGAAGTTCATACAGCCCGCCGCGGTGGCGGCCTCGATCAGCGTCAGCGATCCCTCGACGTTGTTGCGCCAGTAGCGGCCGGGTTCCGACATCGCCTCGCCGACCTGGCTGAGGGCGGCAAAATGCATCACGGCAACGGGCTGGTAGGTCGCGAAGACCTCGTCGAGCCGGGCGCGATCCGACAGATCGCCCTGCTCGAAGGGGCCGAATTTCACGGCATCCTTCCAGCCCGTGACCAGGTTGTCGTATGTCACGGGGGTATAACCGGCGGCTTTCAGGGCCTTGCAGGCGTGCGAGCCGATATAGCCCGCACCGCCGGTCACCAATACATTGCTCATTGCCTCTTATTGCGCGGCCTTGCGGGCCCCGATCACCTCGTGGAGGTAGGCCTCGAGATCGTCGCGCAGGTCGGCCCGGTCGAGCCCGAAAGCCACCGTCGCCTGCAGGAAGCCGGCCTTGGAGCCGCAGTCGTAGCGCTGGCCGTTGAAGCGGAAGCCATAGACGCCCTCGTCGCTGCCGATCTGCTGCGCGATGGCATCGGTCAGCTGGATCTCGCCGCCGGCACCGGCCTGCTTCTGGTTGAGGTTGTCGAGGATCGTCGGCGACAGGATGTAGCGGCCGATCACGGCGAGGTTGGACGGAGCGGTGCCCTTGGCGGGCTTCTCGACCATGCCCTTGACCGACACCAGCGACCCCATGTCTTCCTGCACGTCGAGGATGCCGTACGAGGACGCCTTGTCGGCGGGAACTTCCATCGCGGCGACCATGTTGCCACCGATTTCCTCGTAGGATTCGACCATCTGCTGGAGGCAGGGCTTGTCGGCGGCGATGACGTCGTCGGGCAGCATCACGGCGAAGGGCTCGTCGCCGATCAGGCGGCGGGCGCACCAGACCGCGTGGCCGAGGCCCAGCGCCTTGTGCTGGCGGATGTAGGCGATCTCGCCCGAGTCCATGTTGGTGGATTGCAGGACTTCGAGCAGCTCGTCCTTGCCCTTGGCCTTCAGGTCGGCTTCGAGATGGGGAGCGTGATCGAAGTAATCCTCAAGCGCGCTCTTCCCGCGCGAGGTGACAAAAATAAATTCCTTGATACCGGCGGCCCGTGCCTCGTCGATGGCGTATTGCACCAACGGGCGGTCAACCAGGGTCATAATCTCTTTCGGGACGGATTTGGTCGCCGGAAGGAAGCGCGTGCCAAGTCCCGCAACAGGGAAGATGGCTTTCGTTACCTTGTTCCGCATATTCTGCTCCTAGCATTCCATACGGGCTCTTTTCGCGCCCGTATCGAAGATTCACTAACACGTTACTCATGACGATAAAACAACGCAAACTTGCATGTATTCCGTCAATTTTGCGCCTGCAGCAAAAGGCCGCTGTTTTTTTGGCTACTGCCGCGGATATCCGCGACTCGATCAACCTCAGCGTGCACGCGCGACCTGAAAAGACAAGGACGAATGATACGGCCAGAGCGGATGCTCCGGCCCCAAAGCCCCCCTGTCTGCTCCCAGTACCCTTCGGGCCTGAAACTCATCTGGTGGTAGAGCGCCGTGTGCGAGAAACGGAACACGCTCACCACGTGTCCGAGGCCCGCGAGCCGCGCTGCCTCCACCCTCGTTTTGCGCCGGCTCCACAGCCTCCCCGCGAGTACATCTCGGGGCGCCCCCGGGCGACCCGGGAACGGCAGGAACGGCGTCTTCGCGGGCCCGATCGGCTCTGGCGCCGATAGCGGCCTCGTCTCGCCGTCGCGATAGCCCCGGTCGAGCCCCGCCAGCAGCCGGAGCACATCGTCCGGCCCCAGCGGGCCGCGCCGCATGTACTCGAGCAGCCGCCGTCGCTGCTCCGCGCGGAACGTCAGCCACGCGGCACCGCGCTCGGCCTCGGGGCAGTGCCGGCGCAGGAAGACCGCCAGCGAGGCGCCGATTTCGGTCAGATCCCGCGGCGTGCGGTCAGCCCCGCGGCGCGCGCTTTCGGCGTAGCCGTGGTGGACCTGCGCCCGTGGCACCACCGCAACCGCATGCCCCGCCGCCGCCAGCCGCAGGTCGAGGTCGGTCTCGTCGAGAAAGAACCGATAGGCGGGGTCGAAACCTCCGAGCCCTGCCAGCACCGAGCGGCGATGCGCCATGTTGGTGCCCTGCAGCTTCACCGCACGTCCGGGCATCGGCGCAAAGACCTGCGCCTCCATTCCCCCGAGCGCGAGCGGCGCCTCTTCCGCACGCCCGGTCACGCTGCGCGCCGTCCACTGGTAGTCGATGCCGTTGCGCCCGCGCACGTAGCCCCCGGCTGCGGCAACCTCCGCCGCTTCGAAGGGCGCGCAGAGATGGCCGAGCCACGTCGGCTCGGGCACCGCGTCGTCATCGAGAAAGGCCACCACCTCGCCCGCCGCATGGGCGATGCCGAGATTGCGCGCAGCCGAGATGTTGGGGGTGTCGAACGGGACCAGCTTGATGCGGTCCGCGTGGGGACGGGCAGAGGCGGCCGCCGCGCCCTCCGGGCAGGCGACGACGATCACCTCGAAGCCCGGATGGTCGAGCTGCGCCACCGCCGTCAGGCAGAGGCGCAGCGCCTGCGGGCGTCCCCGGCTCACGATCACGACGCTGACCGGGGGCACGCCCATGATGTCAGCCCTGCTTCAGCTCCACGCTCGGAGCGTAGGCGATGAAGAAGGGGTTGGCGAAGCCCGGCTTGCCATAAGCCAGCGGCGAATGGTCATCGAACCGCACGACCCGGCCACCCGCACCGTTGAGCACGGCGTGACCGGCGGCGGTGTCCCACTCCATGGTGCGGCCAAGGCGCGGATAGAGGTCCGCCTCGCCGGTGGCGACGAGGCAGAACTTCAGCGACGAACCGGCGCTCTTCATGTCCTCGACCGAGTACTTGCCGATGTAGTCGTCGGTGGCCTGGTCGCGGTGCGACTTGGAGGCCACCACCATCAGCGACGAGTTGTCCGCCTGCGAGACGGTGATCGGGGTCAGCTCGCCCACGGTCTCCTTGTCGAAGGGGCCGGCCTCCTCGACCGACTTGCCGAGCGCATCGGTGTAGAACATGCGCTCCTTGGCGGGCGCGTAGACCACGCCGCGCACCGGGACGCCCTCTTCCACCAGCGCGATGTTCACGGTGAAGTCGCCGCGACGGTTGACGAATTCCTTGGTGCCGTCGAGCGGGTCGACGATGAGGAAGGTCATGACCTCCTGCCCGTGACTGTCGGACTGCTCCTCGGTGACCAGCGGCATGTCGGGGAAGGCCTCGCGCAGACCGGCGGAGATCAGGGCGTCGGCAGCTTCGTCGGCCTCGGTCACCGGGCTCTGGTCGGATTTCGATTTCACCTCGAAGTCGTCGCTGTTGTAAATTTCCATGATCTTGTCGCCCGCCTCGAGGGCCAGACGGCGCATGACCGCAACCAGAGTTTCGTAATTCAAAGCCTGTCTCCTTCACCGCGACGCCCGCGGATTTATTGATTTGGAAGCCTGCGACTCTTATGCTGGCGCCAAACAAGATGGGCAAGAAGACCCGTCGCCTTTTGCGTGTATCGGAGCAGTTCTGCCATGTTTCAGACCACGAAGCCGCGCTCGCGGCTCGAATCCGCGCTCTACATCTGCGAACTGATCTACCACAACTCCGTGCGCGCCGTCCGCAAG
>NZ_JAATOS010000343.1:0-4335 GCF_011806505.1 Salipiger sp. HF18
CTCGACCAAGCTCAAGGTCCCCGGCTGCGACCTGTTCTCGGCGGGCGATTTCGCCGATGCGCCGGGCCGCGAGGACATCGTCTACCGCGACCCCGCCCGCGGCATCTACAAGCGCCTCGTCATCGAGAACGACCGCCTGATCGGCGCGGTGATGTATGGCGACACCGCCGATGGCAACTGGTTCTTCGGCCTCATCAAGGAAGGCACGGACATCTCGGAGATGCGCGAGACGCTGATCTTCGGCCCGTCCTACCAGGGGGGCGCCTCCGCGGACCCTCTGTCAGCCGTTGCAGCATTGCCGCCTGATGCGGAAATCTGTGGCTGCAACGGCGTCTGCAAGGGCGATATCGTCAAGGCGATCGAGGCCGGCGCCTCGGATCTCGGCGCGATCCGCGCCACCACCAAGGCCTCGGCCTCCTGCGGGACCTGCACGGGGCTGGTGGAACTGGTGCTCTCGGTCACGCTGGGCGACGATTTCGTCATCCCCGCCGCCCAGCCGGTCTGCGGCTGCACCGACCTCACCCACGAGGACGTGCGGCGCCTGATCAAGACGTCGGAGCTGAAGTCGCAGGAGGCGGTCTGGCAGGAGCTTGGCTGGAAGACCCGCAACGGCTGCCACGTCTGCCGCCCGGCGGTGAACTACTACCTGCTGGCGGACTGGCCGCTGGACTACAGGGACGACCCGCAAAGCCGCTTCGTCAACGAGCGCAACCATGCCAACATCCAGAAGGACGGCACCTATTCGGTCATGCCCCGCATGTGGGGCGGCATGACCACGCCGGAAGAGCTCATCGCCATAGCCGAGGCCGCGAAGAAATACGACGCGGTGGTCAAGGTCACCGGCGGCCAGCGCATCGACCTGCTCGGCGTGAAGAAGGAAGACCTGCCGGCGATCTGGTACGACCTCAACGAGGCCGGCATGGTCTCGGGGCACGCCTACACCAAGGGCCTCCGGACGGTGAAGACCTGCGTGGGCTCGGACTGGTGCCGCTTCGGCACGCAGGATAGCACCGGGCTCGGCATCAGGCTCGAGAAGAAGCTGTGGGGCAGCTGGACGACGCACAAGGTCAAGCTCGCCGTCTCGGGCTGCCCGCGCAACTGCGCCGAGGCCACCTGCAAGGACGTGGGCATCATCTGCGTCGACAGCGGCTACCAGGTCGGTGTCGCGGGGGCCGCGGGCATGGACGTGAAGGAGACCGAGCGGCTCGTCGATGTCCGGACCGAGGACGAGGCCATCGAGTGGACCACCGCCTTCATCCAGCTCTACCGCGAGACCGCCAGGTATCTCGACCGCCCCTACAAGTGGGTGGCCAAGGTCGGGCTCGACTGGGTGAAGGAGGTGCTTGCCGACGACGCCGAACGCAAGGCGCTGGTCGACCGTTTCGACGTGTCGCAGAGCGTCTACCAAGTGGACCCCTGGGCCGAGCGGGCCGTACCGGACGCGGCGCGCCGCTTCCAGCCCCTCGCCGATCTTACCGTGGAGGCTGCGGAATGAGCTGGATCGACATCGGACATATCGACGACGTGCCCCTGCGCGGAGCCCGTCTGGTCAAGACTCACGTGGGCTGCGTCGCGGTGTTCCGCACCGACGAGGCCGAGGTATTCGCCGCGTCGAACACCTGCCCCCACAAGAAGGGCCCGCTCTCCGAGGGCATCGTGCACGGCCACAAGGTCACCTGCCCGCTGCACAACTGGGTGTTCGACCTCACCACCGGCGAGGCGCAGGGCGCGGACGACGGCCGCATCTCGACCTACCCGGTGCGGCTTGAGGACGGGCGCATCCTGCTGGACGGCGCCGCCGTCTCGAGGCGGAGTGCCGCGTGATGACCGACGCGCGAGCCTGCGAAATCAGGTCCACCTGCCCCTATTGCGGCGTGGGCTGCGGCGTGCGCCTGCGCCCCACCGGGGACGGCGGACTCGAGGTCCGGGGCGATCCGGTCCACCCCGCCAATTTCGGCAAGCTCTGCTCCAAGGGCTCTGCCCTCGCTGAAACCCTCGGGCCGGAGGGCCGCCTGCTCTCCCCCGTCGTGCGTGGCACCGAGACCGGCTGGGACGAGGCCCTCACCCTCGTCGCGGACCGGTTCCGGGAGACCATCGAGCAGCACGGGCCGGAGAGCGTGGCCTTCTACGTCTCCGGCCAACTGCTGACCGAGGATTACTACATCGCCAACAAGCTGATGAAGGGCTACATCGGCGGCGCCAACATCGACACCAACTCGCGGCTCTGCATGGCCTCGTCGGTGGCGGGCCACCGCCGCGCCTTCGGCGCCGACACCGTGCCCGGCACCTACGAGGACCTCGAGGAGGCCGACCTGATCGTGCTGGTGGGCAGCAACCTCGCATGGTGCCATCCGGTGCTCTACCAGCGCATCCTCGCGGCAATGAAGACCCGTGGCACCAGGCTCGTGGTGATCGACCCGCGGCGCACTGCGTCCTGCGACGGGGCGGACATGCACCTCGCGCTTCGGGCCGGGACCGATGCGGCGCTCTTCAACGGGTTGCTCTGCGCCATCCACGACGCCGATGCGGTAGACGAGGGTTTCATCCCCTCCGTGCAGGGCTTCGACGACGCGCTCGCCGCCGCCTCCAGCGACCGGGCCGAGGTGACGGGGCTGTCCGAGAACGATCACGCCGCCTTCTACGACCTCTGGATCCGGACGCCGAAGGTGGTGACGATCTACAGCCAGGGCGTGAACCAGTCCTCGTCGGGAAGCGACAAGGTCAACGCCATCCTCAACTGCCACCTCGCCACCGGCCGCATCGGCACCATTGGCTGCGGGCCGTTCTCGGTCACCGGCCAGCCCAACGCCATGGGCGGGCGCGAGGTGGGCGGGCTTGCCAACATGCTGGCGTGCCATCTCGACATCGAGAACGCCGACCACCGCGCCGCCGTGCACGCGTTCTGGGAGAGCCCGCGCATGGCCGCCGCCCCCGGCATGAAGGCCGTCGAGATGTTCGAGGCGGTGGGCGACGGGCGCATCAAGGCGCTCTGGATCATCCACACCAACCCCGCCGTGACCATGCCAGATGCCGATGCGGTGACGTCGGCCATCGCGGGCTGTGATTTCGTCGTGGTTTCGGATATCACCGGGGCCACCGACACGGCGCGGCTGGCCGATGTGCTGCTGCCCGCCACCGCCTGGGGAGAGAAGGACGGCACGGTGACCAACTCGGACCGCACCATCAGCCGGCAACGCGCCGCCCTGCCCGCACCGGGCGCGGCGCGGCCCGACTGGGCGATCCTCGCCGAGGTCGGTCGCCGCATGGGCTGGCACGACGCCTTCGACTACGCCGCGCCCGCCGAGATCTTTCGCGAATACGCGGCGCTTTCGGGCATCGCTGGCAAGCTCGGGCGCGACTTCGACATCTCGGGCCACGCCGACCTCTCCGACAGCGACTACGAGACACTGGAGCCGTTCCGCTGGCCCTTCGCGGGCGACCGCTCCGGCGGGCGCTTCTTCGGCGACGGCCGGTTCTACCACGCCGACGGCAAGGCCAGGATGCTGCCGATCCGCTACCGCCCGCCCGCCGCGAAGCAGGGTCCGCTCTTCCCGTTCCGGCTCAACACCGGGCGCATCCGCGACCAGTGGCACACGATGACCCGCACCGCGCGCTCGCCCCGGCTGGCGGCGCATCTGGCGGAGCCCTTTCTCGAGATCCACCCGCGCGACGCCGAGCGGCTCGGCATCGCCGCCGCCGACCTCGTACGGGTCGAGAGCACGCAGGGCTCGGCGGTGCTGCGCGCCCGGATCACCGACGCAGTGCAGCCGGGCGACGTCTTCGCGCCGATGCACTGGACCGGCGAGACCGCGCCCAGCGCCCGCATCGACGTGCTGGTGGCGCCGGTGACCGACCCGGTGTCCGGCCAGCCCGAGAGCAAGGCCAGCGTCTGCGCGGTGCGCCGCTTCGAGGCGGCGTGGTACGGCTTTGCCATCGCCGCCGACCGGCTGGAGCCCTCCTGCGACTACTGGGCCCGCGCCCGCACCCGCGCCGGCTGGCGGGCCGAGCTTGCCGGTGCCACCCTGCCGCAGGACTGGGAGGCGGAGGCCCGCGCGCTCTTCGGTCTCGCCCCCGGCGACGCCGAGGCGCAGGTGCTGATCGACGCCCGGCGCGGCCTCGCCCGCATCGCCTTCCACCGCGAGGGACGGCTGATCGCCGCGCTCTTCGCCGGGCCCGAGCCTGTGGCGCTCAAGCGCGACTACCTCGCCACCCTGCCCGGCACCGAGGCCTGGGACGCGCTCACCGGGCAGCCGCCCGCCGACCGCCCCGACCCCGGCCCGCTTGTCTGCTCCTGCTTCAACGTCGGCGTGAACACCATCCTCGCCGCCATCGAGA
>NZ_JAATOS010000344.1:0-4334 GCF_011806505.1 Salipiger sp. HF18
GGACGGGACCAGCAGGTCGGGCGCGGCGAAGAGCGGCGGGCGGGTCTCATCGATCAGCCGCCCCGAGAGCGGCGAGTGGTCCTCGTCCACCACCGCCACCGAGAGGTCGCGCACCTCGGTCGAGGCCGCGCTCGTCACCATCCAGATCGCCACCGTGAAGACGTAGATCATCAGCACGATCATCACCCGGTCGCGGCGGATCGCGCGCAGCTCCTTCATCGTGAGCCTCAGCGTGTTGTAGATCGCGCGCATGGCTCAGGCCTCCTGCTTGCGCAGGGCAAGCGACGAGATCAGCAGGTAGAGCACCCCGAACCCCGCCAGCATCAGCGCGTTGAACCAGACCTCGGACCAGCCGAAGCCCTTGACGAAGGCGCCCACGGTGACCGGCTGGAACCACGCGCCGGGAAAGGCCTGCCCGAAGAGCCGCCCGCCCTCGGCCATGGTCGAAACCGGCACGATGAGGCCCGAGAAGTTCACCGTCGGGATGATGGTGATGACCGCGGTGGCAAACACCGCCGAGACCTGCGTCTGCACGAAGGTCGACACCAGCTGCCCGAAGCCGGTCGAGGCGATGACATAGAGCGCCGCCACCGCCCCCAGCGCCAGCACGCTGCCGCTGAACGGCACCCCGAAGAGCCAGTGCCCCATGGCGACCATCACCCAGAAACTCGCCCAGGCGGTCACCACGTAGGGGATCTGCTTGCCCACGAGGAACTCGGGCCGGCTCACCGGGGTCGAGCGGAAGTTGGCGATGGTGCCGGTCTCCTTCTCGCGCACCACGCTCACCGCCGACATGATCGCCGGGATGAGCATCAGGATCAGCATGACCAGCGAGGGCACCATGGCATTGGCGCTCTCGAAGGCCTGGTTGAAGCGGTAGCGGGTCTCGATGTCCACGAGGCCGGTGCTGGCGGACCCGGCCTCGGTTGCGACCTGAGTCTCGTAGGCCTTGAGCAGCCCCATGGCATAGCCGCGCGCGGTCTCGGCCCGGAACGGCATGGCGCCGTCGATCCAGAGCGAGATCTCGGGCGTGTCGCCCCGGTGCAGGTCCCGGCCGAAGCCGTCGGGGATCTCGAGCGCCAGCGCGAGGTCGCCGCGGCCCATGCGGGCATCGAGCTCGTCGAGCGTTGCGAAATCGGGGGTCCCGGCGAATTGCGGGATCGAAGTGAAGGCCTCGACCAGCGCCCGGCTCTCGGGCGTGCGGTCCTGGTCGTTGACGGCGAAGTTCAGTTCGTCCACGTCGAAGGAGATGCCGTAGCCCATGGTCAAGAGCAGCAGGATCGGGCCCGCGAGCGCGAAGAACAGCCGGATCGGGTCGCGCCGCAGCTCCAGCGTCTCGCGCCAGGTATAGGCCCAGAGCCGTTGCGCCGCCTGCCGCAGAGGCCCGCGCGGTGCCGGATCGGCGTCGTAGACCGGCGCATCGACCGCGCCCTCTTCCCGCCCCATCTCGTCCTCGAGCGCATCGATGAAGGCGCCCTCGAGCGTCTCGGCCCCGCGCCGGGCCACGATCTCGGCCGGCGCGCCCATCTCGAGCACCCGGCCCGCGTGCATCAGCGAGATGCGATCGCAGCGCTCGGCCTCGTTCATGAAATGGGTGGTGATGAAGATCGTCACGCCGTCTTCCCGCGACAGCCGGATCAGGGTGCGCCAGAAATCGTCCCGCGCCAGCGGATCGACGCCCGAAGTCGGCTCATCGAGGATCAGGATGCGCGGCTCGTGGATCACCGCCACCGCCAGTTGCAGCCGCTGCTTCTGCCCCAGCGGCAACCCGTCGGGCATGGCATCCGCCTCGGCGCGCAGGTCATAGGCGTCGAGCACCGCCTCCACCCGCGCCTGCCGCCTGTCGGCCGGCAGACCGTAGAGTTCCGCGTGCAGCATCAGGTTCTGGCGCACGCTGAGCTCGGTGTAGAGCGAGAAGGTCTGCGACATGTAACCGATGCGCAGACGGCTCTGCATGTCCGAGGCCGCAAGCTCCTGCCCGAAGAGCCGCGTGTGCCCCTCGGTCGGGTCCAGCAGCCCGGTCATCATCTTCATGGTGGTCGACTTGCCGCAACCGTTCGAGCCGAGGAAGCCGAAGATCTCGCCCTCGGGGATGGTGAAGCTCACGTGGTCGACGGCGGTGAAGTCACCGAAGCGCTTGGTGAGCCCCTCGGCCTCGATCGCGGGCACCGCGCCGTCACGTTCGGGGCGCGGCGGCAGGACCACCGGAGCGTGGTCGCCGCCGCCGGGCAGCAGGTTGATGAAAGCGGCCTCGAGCGGCTCGGCCCCGCCCGGGGCCCGCAGCTCGCCGGGCGAGCCGGTGGCGATGACCCGCCCCGCGTCCATCGCCGCGAGCCAGTCGAAGCGCTCGGCCTCCTCCATGTAGGCGGTGGCGACCAGCACCGACATGCCCGGCATGTGGCCACGGATGCGGTCGATCAGGTCCCAGAACTGCCGCCGCGAGAGCGGGTCGACCCCGGTGGTGGGCTCGTCGAGGATCAGCAGGTCGGGATCGTGGATCAGCGCCGAACACAGGCTCAGCTTCTGCTTCATCCCGCCCGAGAGCTTGCCCGCCGGACGGTCGGGAAACGGCGCGAGCCCCGTCGCCTCGAGCAACATGGCGATGCGGGCGTCGCGCTCGGCCGCGGGCTGGCCGAAGAGCCGCCCGAAGAAATCGAGGTTCTCGCGCACCGAGAGCGTCGGCGACAGGTTCCGCCCCAGCCCCTGCGGCATGTAGGCGATGCGCGGCGCCACCCGGGCCCGCGCGCGTGCGTCGGCCATGTCCTCGCCGATGGCGCGCACCCGGCCCTCCTGCAGGCGCCGCACCCCCGAGACCAGCCCCAGCAGCGTCGACTTGCCCACGCCGTCGGGGCCGATAAGCCCGGCCATGACGCCCGCCGGCACGCGCAGCGCCACGTCGTCCAGCGCCGTCACCTTGCCGTGGCGATGGCGCACACCCTCGAGTTCAGCGGCGAAATCCATGATCCGCTCCGCCTATTCGGGCACGTTCACCGCAAGATCCGCCGGCCACTCGGCGCCGGGGTCCGAGCGCACGAAGCCGATGCCCCGGACGCCGGATTTCACCATGTTCTCGAACTGCGCGAGCAGGTCGCGCGGCACCGTTAGCTTGACGCGGAACACCAGTTCCTCGCGTTCTTTCTCGGTCTCGACGCTCTTGGGGGTGAACTGCGCCTGCGGCGAGATGAAGCTCACCCGCGCGGGCACCACGTAGTCCGAGATCGGGTCGAGCACCATGCGCGCCTCGTCGTTGGTGGACAGCAGTCCGACCACCGGCGCGGGCAGGTAGATGTTCATGTAGACGTTGGTGAGATCGAGCAGCGTGAACACCGCCGAGCCCGCCGCCAGCACCTCGCCCGGCTCGCGCAGGCGGTAGAGGATGCGGCCCCGGATCGGCGCGCGGATGGTCATGTCGTCGAGCGCGATCTTCAGCCGCTCCACGTCGGCCTCGGCGGCGGCAATGGTGGCGTCGGAATTGGCCACCTGCGCTTCGGCCGAGGCCAGCGACGCGCGGGCGCTGTTGAGCGAATTGGTGGCGTCGTCGAGCGCGCTCTGGCTGGCGTGGCCGTCGGTGTGGAGCCGCTCGACCCGATCGAAACTGGTCTTGGCCACGTCGCGCGCGCTCTGCGCCTGCATGACGTTGGCCTCGGCCATCTGCTTGCTCGCCTGCGCCTGCTGCACCGTCGCCTGCGCCGCCAGAAGCTGGGCGCGCGCCTCGCGGTCGTCGAGCTGGGCAAGCACCGTGCCCGCGTCTACAATCTCGCCCTCCTCGGCCATGATTTCGGTCACGCGCCCGGCATATTTCGTCGCAATGTCAACGCTTTGCGCCTCGATCCTGCCGTTGGAGCTGGCGATGCCCTCGTAGCGGTCCTGACCGCCGAACCGGGCCAGCAGCGTCTCGAACCGGGATTGCGCCAGCACAGGCCCCGCAGCGGCGATAAGGGCAAGGGCGAAGAGCAGCGGACGGGGGCTGAGGGGCACGGGCGATCTCCTGACGGTGGGCGGGACTCGGAAACTATACGGGGCAGTTTAGAACAACCTGCGGCGGTGGCCAGCGCCGGTTTGCCGCAGCGCCGCGCCGCCGCTTTTCACGGCGTCTGCCGGACCCGCCAACGTGACGCACGGGCCCTTCGCGGCTTTCCCCTTCCTGCGCGGAAACGCACGTTATATCAAGAGCTAGAAGGACGAACCTGCCCCTCGTGCGAGTCGCGCTGCGGGCGGGTTCGCGCGGCACGAAGGAGAGCGTGGCATGACCTCGGGACAAGAACCGAACCTGTGGCGGGCAAGCAGCCGGGAAGCCATCGGAGCGGGCGCGCCCGACCGTGACCTGAGCGTCG
>NZ_JAATOS010000345.1:0-4321 GCF_011806505.1 Salipiger sp. HF18
GGCAGCGCGCGGATCTGCTGGCAGAGCCCCTCTCCGGTCATGTCGGGCAGGTCGGCGGCGGCGATGATCAGGTCCGGGCGCTGCAGCCGCACCGAGAGCAGCGCGTCGGCGCCGGAGCCCGCCTGCAGCACCTCGTAATAGGCCGAGGACAGGCGGACCCGCAGCACGATGCGATTGGTCGGGACCCCGTCCACGATGAGTATGCGTCCTGTCATTGCCTGGGCCCCACCGTTCGTTTACGCAGGCTTCACGGCCCGCGTCCTGACGGGCAGTCTTCCTTGATAACGGTTAACAAACTCTTTCGGATTTGAGGTGACATGGTGCTGTCGCGGGATACCGCCGAACTGATCGGATTGCAGGCCGTGGCCTGGCTGGCCTCGAACGACGAGCTGCGGCCTGTCTTCCTGGGTGCCACCGGTGCCTCCGAAAGCGATTTCCGCGCCGGGCTCGAGGATCCCGAGTTCCAGGGCGCGGTGCTCGACTTCATCCTCATGGACGACGCCTGGGTGGCCGGGTTCTGCGAGGGGCTCGGGCTCGACCTAGACACGCCGCGCATGGCGCGGGCGATGCTGCCGGGCGGCGGCGAGGTCAACTGGACATGAGCCTGCGCGCCGACGCGGTGCTGTTCGACAAGGACGGCACGCTCTTCGAATTCGGCGCCACCTGGGATGCCTGGGGCCGTGCCGCGCTCGAGCATTTCTCCGAGGGGGATACCGAGGCGCTGCGGGCGCTGGCCGAGGTCTCGCGCTTCGACCTCGTGCGGGGCAGCTTCCGCGCCGACAGCCCGGTGATCGCCGGCACCAACCGCGAGGCGGCCGAGTGCCTCGCCTCGGCGATTCCCGGGCTCGATGCGGACGTGGTCGAGGCGCACATGGCGCTCACCGCGGCCGAGGCGCCGCTGGTCGAGGCGGTGCCGCTCGGCCCGCTGATGGCGCGGCTCGACGGGCTGGGCCTGCCGCTCGGCGTGATGACCAACGACGCGGAGCGCTCGGCCCGGGCGCACCTGCGCAGCGCCGGCATCGAATCCGCCTTCCGCTTCATCGCGGGCTTCGACAGCGGCCACGGCGCCAAGCCCGACCCGCGCCCGCTGCTGGCCTTCGCCGAGGCGGTGGGGCTGGCGCCCGCGCGCATCGTCATGGTGGGCGACAGCCCGCACGACCTCTCTGCCGGGCGCGCCGCGGGAATGCAGACCGTGGGCGTCACCACCGGCCCGATACCCGCCGAGGCGCTGGCGCCGCTCGCCGACGCGGTGTTGCCAGACATCGGGCACCTGCCGGGCTGGCTTGGCGCCGCCTGAGGGCATTTCGCTAAAATCTTCGCTCTTACGGCATTCTTAAGCCCTGCCTGCCAGTCTGCCCGAAGCAACAGGCAAGCGGGACAAGCCGATGCACGGGCTGATCGCCAGGACACTCCAGTGTTTCCTGCAGGACAACTATGGATATGCCGCATGGCAGGACATCGCCCGCCGCGCCCGGTTCGAGGCGGCGGAATTCGAGGCGATGCTCGATTACGACATGGTGACGGTCGAGCAGGTGCTCGACGGCGCGGTGGTGCATCTCGGCAAGCCGCGCGAGGTGATCCTCGAGGATATCGGCACCTATCTCATCACCCATTCCAACAACGAGGGGCTGCGCCGGCTGATGCGCTACGGCGGCGTCGACTTCATCGAGTTCCTGCATTCGCTCGAGGATCTGCCGGGCCGCGCCCAGCTTGCCGTGGCCGATCTCGACCTGCCGGTGCTCGAGCTGGGCGATGATTCCCCGGGCGCGTTCGTGCTTGCCTGCCAGGCGGGCCAGCGGTCGCTGCCGGGCTTCGGATACGTGCTGGTGGGGGTGCTGCGGGCAATGGCGGACGACTATGGCGCGCTGGTGATCCTCGATCATCAGGGCATCCTGGAAGAGGCCGAGATCATCGGCATCACCGTGGTCGAGACTGATTTCGCCGAGGGGCGGGATTTCGACCTCGCTGCGGCCCCGGCCGTCCGGCGCGAGGCGGCTTCGTGATCCTGCCCTCCGATACTCTCGACGCGCTCTGCCCGATGCACATGCACATCGGCGCCGACGGCGGCGTTCGGCGCATGGGCCCGACGCTGCGCAAGCTGATGGAGGGCGCCGCGGGCGAGGGCGCCCAGTTCGCCGAGATGATGGACGTGTTCCGCCCGCGCCGGGCCGGCACCGTACCCGACCTGCTTGCGCTTTCGGGGCGGCGGCTGCAGCTGCGGCTCTGCCGGGGCTCGCAGATGGTGCTCAAGGGGCTCGCCATGCCTGACGGGCAGGGCGGGGTGATCGTGAACATGTCCTTCGGAATCGCGGTGGTCGACGCGGTGCGTGAGCATGCGCTCACCAGCACCGATTTCGCCGTCACCGACCTCGCCATCGACATGCTCTACCTGGTCGAGGCCAAGTCCGCCGCCTTCGAGGCCTCGCGCACGCTCAATCGCCGTCTGCAGGGGGCGATGCTGGCCGCCGAGCAGCGCGCCTACACCGACACGCTCACCGGCCTGAGGAATCGCCGTGCGCTCGACCACGTGCTGCAGCGCCTTCTGCTCGAGGGCGGGAACTTCGCGCTGCTGCACATCGACCTCGACTACTTCAAGCAGGTGAATGACACCCATGGCCACGCGGCGGGAGACCGGGTGCTGCAGGCGGTGGCGCGAGTCATGCTCGAACTGACCCGCAAGGACGACACGGTGGCGCGCATCGGCGGTGACGAGTTCGTGATCCTGCTTGTCGGTCTGACCGACCGGGTTCGACTCTCTGCACTGGCCGAGCAACTGATTCACCGGATCGAGCGCCCGATTCCCGTCGAGGACGTCGAATGCCGCGTCTCGGCAAGCATCGGGATCGCCTTCGGCGCGCCGAAAACGGGCGCTCGTCCCGGCGCGGAAGAGCTCATGGAACGCGCGGATTCAGCGCTTTACAGGGCGAAAAGGCAGGGCCGCGCACAACATGCCTTCGACGAACCGACCCCCGTCGAAGGCCTCCGTTAGCCCTCCCGAAAATATGTCAGATTTTTTGCATTTTCGGGTCTTGCTCCCCGCGAACGGGTAGCGTAAACCCCGCGCCACGGTTGGGGTGTAGCCAAGTGGTAAGGCAACGGTTTTTGGTACCGCGTACCGTAGGTTCGAATCCTACCACCCCAGCCAGTTCTTCCTGTTGTGACATTCGCCGAAGATTGGAACCTATCCGGTCCAACTTGGCATCTTGCTCGGGCAAGACTGGCATCTGCTGACATTCCGAACCTCTCACCGTCCAGAATCCTTCCGAACTAACAGGCATTTGCGCCGGTGTGAGCTCGTCCCTAAACTGTGGTCTGACGAGCACGGAGGGCACAGATATGGCCAACTGGTATTCGGCCGACCTACACTTCGGCCACCACCGCATCATCGACTTCTGCAAGCGCCCCTTCGCCTCAACGGCAGAGATGAACGCGACCCTGATTGGCAACTTTCAGGCCTGCGTCGCGCACGATGATGACCTCTGGATCTTGGGAGATTTCGCCTTCGGTCGCGCTGATGATACGGCACAGTTCGAGAGCTGGTTTCACAGCCTGCCCGGCCGCAAGCATCTGATCATCGGCAACCACGACGACGAAGCAGTAATCTCGCTCCCCTGGGCCAGCACAGAGTACATGGCCGAGATCCAGGATGGCGACTATAGCCTCGTCCTCTGCCACTATCCGATGATCACTTGGAACGGCGCACGCAGAGGCGCCCTACAGCTGTTCGGCCACGTCCACGACCAATGGGCAGGCTCGCGAAACAGCATAAATGTCGGCGTCGACCAGTGGGATTTTCGACCGATCCAGATTGGGGAAATGGCAAAGCGGGCAGCCCGCATGCCCGTTAACAAGCATTGGGCGGATGTCGAACATGGAAACGAGCTTCCGTAGACCAATTGAACGGTTGGCATCTCGGACCAGCTGGTTGAGCGATCGCATGGTGAGCAAGAGCTCGGAGGTTCGATCTCGCAAGGACAGCTCGCATCCGTGTTGAAAAGCACCAGATAGTTCTGCCTTTCTCGTCAGAGCATTTGCCTCTGTCGTGCAGACGGGTGCTGTTTTCCTTGCGAAAATCCATGCCGCCTTGATCCGCGCCTTTTGGGCGTGTCGATCGCTGCGCAGTTCTCCCCCAGTAACATCCGAGGATGGCCCATGAGCGACCAGTTCTTCGTCGTGACGGGCGGTCCCGGTGTGGGCAAGACCAGCCTGATCACCGAGCTCGCCCGTCGCGGCTTTCACACGAACCCCGAATCCGGCCGCGCGATCATTCGCGAGGAGATGGCGCGCGGCGGAGACGCCCTCCCCTGGGCGGACCGCATGG
>NZ_JAATOS010000346.1:0-4319 GCF_011806505.1 Salipiger sp. HF18
AAGGCGGCGCGGGCGCTCTCGGCGTCGTCACAGATCCGGATGTCGTCCGAAGAGATGCCCACGTCCTGCATGGCCGCCGCCGCGGTGGCCGCGTCCACGTCGACGCCGATGCGCACCGACATCTGCGGCACGCGCAGGCCCTGCGACAGGAAGCTCCGGCCAAAGCCCCCGGTGCCGATGATGCAGGCCTCGACGGTGCGGCTGTCGGCGCTGAAATAGGCGTTGTAGTTCATTCGCGGTCCCCGGATCTGCGGCGATTGCATGCGCATCGGATCGGTGCCGGGCACCGTATTGCGCGCAATCTGCGAGAAATCTCCTCAGCCGACCCTCTGAATCGGCAATTTCAAGATTGATTGCATTCAAAACGTGGTTCGTCAACCAGCTTGCGCAAATCCCCGCGGTTTTTTAGATTGATTGCATGCAATAAGGAAGGTCAGGCATGGGCGAAGACAGGTGGCAGGCGTTGTCCGAGGAGGTCGCCGGCTGGCCGCGCGGGCAGCGATCGACCTTCGTGACGAATTTTCTCCGCGACCTGATCGTCAGCGGCGAGATTCCTCCGGGCGAGCGGATCAACGAACGTATCCTGACCGAGCGGCTCGGGATCTCGCGCACGCCGCTGCGCGAGGCTTTCAAGATCCTTGAGGGCGAGGGGCTGGTGTCGATCCGTCCCAACGCGGGCGCGACGGTGGTGAGGTTGTCGCCCGAGGACGTCGAGGACTCGCTCGAGATCCTGATCGGACTGGAAAGCATTGGCGCCGAGCGTGCCGCCGAACGCGCAACCCCCGAGATGATCGAGGAAATCGCCGAGCTCGACACGCGTATGGTTGAGGCCTTCGAGCGTCGCGAGCTGATGGATTACTTCCACATCAACCAGGACATCCACCAGAAGATCATCGACGCCGCGCAGAACGAGGCGCTGTCGCGGGTCTATTCCAGCGAGAGCGCCCGCATTCGCCGGTTCCGTTTTGCGGGGAATCGCGATCACGCCCGCTGGGCGCAGGCGGTGGCCGAACACGCGCAGATTCTCGAGGCGCTGAGGCGGCGGCAGGGTCCTCTTCTACGGGAATTGCTCCGGGCGCACCACCGCGCAGGTTGGAAAATTGCACGCAAAGCCCTGGAGACCCCCGAGCCAACTGACTGAGTGCATTCAATTTTGCACAAATCTCGGATTTACCGTCAAAAATCTTTGACAAATCCCCCATATTGCATGCAAAGCTCGTCACCGAGGCGCCCGCACTGGGCAGGGAGGCACTGTGACCAGCGAAGCAAAGATCGATGCGATGCAGATCGTGGATGCCCATTGCCATGTCTGGGATCTGTCGCTCGGCAAGCACCCCTGGCTCATGCAGGGCGTGCAACATCCGCACCGCTACGGCGATTACAGCGCGGTGAAGGCGGACTTCCTGCCCGACGACTACCGCGCCGCTGCGGCGCCGTGGGAGATCGCCGCCGCCGTGCACATGGAGGCGGAATGGTCGCCCGACGATCCGCTGGGAGAGGCCCTCTGGATCGCGGAACTCAATGAAAAGACGGGATTTCCGGCTGCGATGACGGCGCAGGTCTGGTTCGACCGGCCCGACGCCGACCACCTGATCGCAGCGCAGGCCGCCTTCCCGCTGGTCCGCTCGCTGCGCCAGAAGCCCAGGGCTTTTGCCACGGCAGGGGAGTGGTCGCGCGGCCATGACCTCGCGGGGTCGATGAACTGCCCGACCTTCCGTCGCGGCTACGCCGGGCTTGCTGCGCACGGATTGCATTTCGAGCTGCAGACGCCGTTCTGGCATCTGCCCGACGCGGCGGACCTGGCCCGCGACTTCCCCGACACGCTCATCATCATCAACCACGCGGGCGTGCCCGGCAGCCGAGAGCCCGCCGTTCTGAGCGCCTGGTCCGAGGCGCTCGCCAGCGCCGCCGCCCCGCCCAATGTCCGCATCAAGGTGAGCGGGCTCGGCGTGCGGGGCGAGGACTGGACCACCGAGGCACAGCGCGAGGTCATCCTGACCTGCATCGACCTCTTCGGCGCCGACCGCGCCATGTTCGCGAGCAACATGCCGGTGGACGGCATGTTCCGCAGCTTTCCCCGGCTCATCGAGGATTTCATCGAGATCACCTCGGTACTGCCGGAGCGCGACCGCCGGGCGTTCTTCGCCGGGACGGCCGCCGACACCTACGGGCTGACATTGTCCTGACCAGAGATCACAGGGAGGATCACACCATGTTCACCACCACCCGCCGCAGGGCCGCCGCGCTGATCGCCGGCTTCACCATGGTCGCAGGCGCCGCCTTCGCCGAATACCCCGAGCGTCCGGTCCAGCTGATCGTGCCGTACCCGGCGGGCGGCGGCACCGACATCGTCGCGCGCACGCTGGCGGTGGAGCTCGAGAAGGAGCTCGGCCAGCCGGTGTCGGTCGTCAACCGCGACGGCGGCGGCGGCATTCCGGGCCAGACCGCCATCGCGCGCGCGCGTCCCGACGGCTACACCATCGGGCTCATCGCCTCGGACATTTCGCTCTACAAGCCGCAGGGGCTGGCGCCGCTGACCTACGCGGACATGACCGCCATCGGCCAGACCAACGAACTGCCCGGCAGCGTGACGGTGAGCGTGGACTCGCCCTACCAATCGATGGAAGAGCTGGTCGCCGCGATCACGGCGAACCCCGGCACCATCAAGGGCACCGGTGCCGCGCCGGGCGCAAGCTGGCACGCGGGCTTCCTCGGGCTCATGTTCGCGCTGGGTCTGTCGCCCGACGATGTGATCTGGGTGCCGACGCAGGGCGGCACCAAGGGTCATCTCGACGTGGCCGCCGGCAACAGCGATTTCTCCACCGCCTCGCTGGTCGAGGCCCGCGCGCTGGTCGAGGGCGGCAAGCTGCGCCCGCTCGCCACCATGGCCGCCGAGCGCGTCGATATCTTCCCCGAGGTGCCCACGCTGCGGGAGCAGGGGATCGACTATACCTACGGTCTCTGGCACGGGGTGACCGGGCCGAAGGGGCTCGACCCCGAGGCGCTCGAGGTGCTGAGCAAGGCCGTCGAGGCCGCCGCAAACAGCGAGAGCTTCGTCGCGACGCTGCAGGAGCGCGGTTTCAAGCACGTCTGGCGCCCCGGTGCCGAGTTCGAGGCCTTCATGGCCGAGGATCTCGACAAGATGCAGGTGATCTTCGACCAGCTCGAGAAGTGACGCGGGCGGATCGCGACGACTGAAAAGGAGGCTGACCCATGCAAATCCATGACACGGCCATCGGAGCGCTGCTGGCGCTGCTCGGGGTCGCGGTGATCTGGCACGTGGGCAGCTTCCCGCAGGTCGCGGGCCAGAGCTACGGCCCCGACCTCTTCCCGCGGCTCACCGGCATCGGGCTGGTGATCTTCGGCGGCGGGCTGGTGCTGCGCGGCGTGCGCACGGCCGAGGGCGCGCCGAAACTCCTGACCATGCCCGACACCGTCACCCTGCGGCGCGGCACGCTTGCGGCGCTCTACATCCTCGCCTCGGTCTTCGCCATCGTGCTCTTCGGCGAGACGGTGGGCATCCAGATCCTTGTCTTCGTGATCCTGCTGGTGGGCCTTCTGGCGGCGTTCCGGCGCCCGGTGATGTCGCTGGCGCTGGCGGTGGGGCTGACGGTCGCCTTCGACCTGATTTTCCGGATGCTCCTGCGCGTGCCGGTGCCCTCGGGCCTGCTGACGGGAGTGCTGTGATGTTCTCGGACCTGATGAGCGCCGCCGTACTGGTGGCGAGTCCCGACACGCTGCTGTCCATCGTCGTCGCCTCGTTCTTCGGCTTCGTGGTCGGCGCCTTGCCCGGCCTCACCGCCACGATGGCGGTGGCGCTGCTGATCCCGATCACCTTCCTGCTGTCGCCGATCGCGGCCATCGCCTCGATCGTCTCGGCGGCGGCCATGTCGATCTTCGCAGGCGACATCCCCGGCGCGCTGCTGCGCATTCCCGGCACGCCCGCGTCGGCCGCCTACATGACCGACGCCAACGCGCTGGTAGAGAAGGGCGAGGCGGGGTTCGTGATCGGCGCCTCGGCGGTCTTCGGCACCATCGGCGGTATCATCGGCACGGTTATCCTGATCGCCGCCTCACCGCTGCTGGCCAATTTCGCGCTGACCTTCTCGAGCTTCGAGTTCTTCTGGCTGGGCTGCCTCGGCCTCAGCTGCGCGGTGCTGGTGGCAGGTGACGACCTGCTCAAGGGTATGGCTTCGCTGATGATCGGCCTGCTGATCGCCTGCGTCGGCATGGATTACACCACCGGCTTCCCTCGCTTCACCTTCGGGTCCTGGGCGCTGCTCGAAGGCATCTCCTTCATCCCGGCGCTGATCGGGATG
>NZ_JAATOS010000347.1:0-4311 GCF_011806505.1 Salipiger sp. HF18
CGGACCTGCGGGCCTGCTATCTCGCCGCCGGGTTCGAGGCGGTGGAGTTCCTCGCCGAGCCCGAGGCCGCGGCCATCGCCAGCCACAGGTCGGGGCCTTCGGGCCGGGTCGGGCTGATCGTCGACATCGGCGGCGGCACGTCGGATTTCTCGCTGTTCCGGGCCGAGGGTGGGCAGGTCGAGATCCTCTCCAGCCACGGCATCCGGCTGGGCGGCACGGATTTCGACCAGGCGCTGTCGCTGGCGCATGTGATGCCCTTGCTGGGGCTGGGCGGCGAGCTGCGCCGCGAAATGGGCGAGGGGCGCCTGCCGGTCCCGCGCGCGCCCTTCGTCGATCTCGCGAGCTGGGCCAAGATCCCGTTCCTCTACGCGCCCGAGACGCGCCGACTGGCCGCCGACATGGCGCGCATGGCGGTCGAGCCCGAGCGGCTCGAGCGGTTCCGCTCGGTGCTCGAGCACGAGACCGGCCACCAGATCGCCTTTGCCGTGGAACGCGGCAAGATCGCCGCCAACGGTGAGGGACAGGCGGGGCGCATCCTGCTCGACGTGGTGGAAAAGGGCCTGTCGGCCGGGCTGACGCAGGAGGATCTCGGGCAGGCGCTCGAAAGCCACCGCACCGCGCTGGGCGAGGCGGCGGCCGAGACGCTGACGCTGGCGGGGCTGACGCCTGCGCAGGTCGAGGACGTGGTGCTGGTCGGCGGCTCGAGCCTGATGCGCTTCGTGGGCGACGAGATGCGCGACCGCTTCCCCGGCGCCGCGATCCGCACCGAGAGTGCCTTCACCGCCATTGTCGACGGGCTGGCCATCGCCGCGGGCGGGGCCCCGGCGACAGCTGCGGCCCGCTAAGGGCCCCCGCGCCGCGATCCGCCGCGCGAGGGGGGGGAGGTCAGCGACGCGCCGTGGCGGCCTTGCCGAGCAGGGTCAGGCACAGGTCGGTGGCCTTGGCCATGTCCTGCACCGAGATCCATTCCAGCGGGCCGTGGATGTTCTGCATGCCGGTGAAGAGGTTCGGCGTTGGCACCCCCATCTCGGTCAGGCGCGAGCCGTCGGTGCCGCCGCGGATCGGGACGGAGACCGGTTCGAGACCCAGGTCGCGGCAGGCGTCGCGGGCGAGGTCCACCGGCGTCATGTCCTCTTCGAGCCAGTAGCGCATGTTGCGGTACTGCGGGCGGATCTCGCAGGTGATCGTGGCGCGCGGCTCGGTGGCCTGCACCGCGGCACAGACCTGCCGCAGCATCTCGCCCTTGGCCGCGAGGCCCTCGCGTTCGAAGTCGCGGATGATGAACTTGATCTTCATCTCGGACGAGCCACCTGTCATTTCGGTTGCGTGCACGAAGCCCTCGAGCCCGTCGGTCACCTCGGGCGTCATGGTCGCCTGCGGCAGGGTCTCGACGATGCGCGAGGCGAGGTGGATGGCGTTGACCATCTTGCCCTTGGCAAAGCCCGGGTGAATCGAAACGCCGGTGATCCGCACCTCGGCGCCATCGGCCGAAAAGGTCTCGTATTCGATCTCGCCGACGCGGCCGCCGTCGAAGGTGTAGGCGAAATCCGCGCCGAGATCGGCGGGCAGATTCGGATCGACGCCGCGGCCGATCTCCTCGTCGGGGGTGAAGGCGATGCGCACCGGCCCGTGCGGGATCCCGGGGTTGGCGAGCAGGTGGCGCGCCGCCGTCATGATGATCGCGACCCCGGCCTTGTCGTCGGCGCCGAGCAGCGTGGTGCCCGAGGCGGTGACGATGTCATGGCCGCGCTTCTCGGCGAGATAGGGATATTCCTCGGGCGACAGCACCAGCGCGGGGTCGTCGGGGTAGGTGATCTCGCCGCCGTTGTAGCCCTTCACGACCCTCGGCTTCACGCCCGTGGCGTTGAACTGCGGCGCGGTGTCGACATGGGCGAGCAGGCCGACGGTCGGCCCTTCGGTGGTGCCGGGGATGGTGGCGAGCACGGCGCCGTACTCGGTGACCTGCACGTCCTTGGCGCCGATCTCGCCAAGCTCCTGCTCCAGCAGGCGCAGCATGCCGAACTGGATCTCGGTGCTGGGCGAGCTGGGCGAATCCGCGTCGCTCTGGCTGTCGATGGCGGCGTAGCGGACGAGGCGGTCCTCGAGTTCCTGGTCGAATGTGTGTGTCATGGGTCCTGCCTTTCGCCGCCGAGAAAGGCGGCGCTCGTGAGGGAAGTCAAGCGGATGGGAAACGACCTGGGGTCACTGCCTCGCGACCGCACCGCGCCGCAGCCAGAGCAGCGCGGCGAAGCTGAACGCGACAGACAGCGCCGCGAAGCCCACGCTGACGGGCTTCAGGGGCAGGGCCGCGCTCAGCAGGCCCCCGCCGATCCCGGGCCCCGAGAGGGCGGGGTAGCAGAGGCCGAAATAGAGCGGGATGCCCCCGCCCCGCCGGTGCGCCGGAGCGGCCTGTCCAAGAGCGCCGAGCCCGCTGCGGAAGACGAAGCCGTGGCCCATGCCGGTGATCAGCGTGCCCAGCGTCAGCAGCGCCAGCCACTCGCCCTGGAAGGCCACCGCGACGGTGCCGACGCCGACGATGAGCATGGCGCAGGACTGGCCGAGCTGGCCGCGGGCGGGCAGGTGCGTCGCCAGCGCCTGTCCCAGCGTCGAGCAGATGAAGAAGAACCCGGTGAGCACGCCGATAAGCGCGGGGCTGTGCAGGCCCATGACCTTCGACAGGAAGCCCGGCACCACCGCCGAGTAGAACCCCGCCACCATGAACGCCGCCAGCGCCAGAAGGGCGGCGGGGATGAAGGCCGGCACCACCTCGCGCGGGAGGGCGGGGCGCTGCGGCGACAGGTCCGGGCGGGCGACCCGCGCGACGGATTCCGGCACGGTCACGAGCAGAAGGCCCGCGATGCAGAGCAGGGCGACGTGGATGAGGTAGGGCGTCACCATCGGTGCCGCCGCGCCGTTCGCCACCACGCCCGCGAGCATCGGCCCCAGCCCGAGCCCGCCCATGTTCGCCGCGGTGGCGGTCAGCACGCCGAGCTTCTCGCGCCCCAGCGGCACGAGGTCCATGATCATCGCCGTGGCGGTGCTGGCGAAGACCCCGGCCGATAGCCCGGACAGGAGCCGCGCCAGCAGGATCGGGCCGAGCCCGTGCGAGACGGCAAAGAGCAGGCTGCTGGCCAGCGCGAAGGCGAGGCCCGCGAAGAGCGGCGGCTTGCGCCCGATCTGGTCGGACCACGTGCCGGTGATCAGCAGCGCCGCTACCACGCCGCCCGCATAGATCGCGTAGATCACCGTCACCCAGAGCTGCGACAGCCCGTAGGCCTGCATATAGAAGGCGTAGATCGGCGTGGGCATGGTGGTGCCCATCATGGTGACGAGGAAGGCGAAGGCGGCAGTGGCGAAGGGCCGGGCGCCGCGGACGCTTTCGGTCGTCTGCTCGGTCGTGGTCATGCAGGTCTTCCTGTCTTGAACGTGCGAAGGCAGCGACGGGGGCTGCGTCCGTCCCGCGGAGGTCTTCATGCGCGTCCGGACGGGGCCCGCCACGGGGTCAGATGGCCGCGGCTCGGGCCGGAACGCTGTCGCGGGGGGCGGCGGGCGCGCCCCCGGGATCGGGCGGACGGTAGCGGCGGGCGCGGGGACATGCACGCCGGAACGGGCGGTTCGGGACGCGAAAACACCGGCGGTGCCGCTTTGTCGGGCGCTCCGCCGGTGGGGCTGCGTCTCAGGTCCGGCGAAGGGTCAGGCGCCGAGCCCCAGCCGCTTCATCCGGCGGTAGAGCGTCGCGCGCCCGATCCCGAGCGCCCGCGCTGCCTGGCTGGCGTTGCCGTCCGCACGGGCCAGCGCCCGCACCAGCGCCGCCCGCTCGGCCCGCTCGAAGCCGCCCGGGCCATCGTCGCGGCCGAAGAGATCGGCGGCGGGCAGCGGTTTCAGCGCGCCCCTGGCCTCGAGCCCGAAGGCCTTGCGCGCGGCGCGGGTCGCGCCGATCACCAGGTCGTCGGCGTCGATGGCGAGCAGGGCCGAGGCCTCCATGTCGTCGCTGCCGCCGACCACGATGCGGGCGGCGGGAAAGCTGGCGCGGAAGAAATCGGCCTCGATGGCGCGGGCAGTCTGCGAGACGGTTGCGGCGATCAGCCGGTTCAGCCCCTCGGTCTGGTCGGTGCGGGCGGACGAGACGTCGAGCGCCGCGGCGACGCCGCCGTCGGGACCGAAGATCGGCGCGTCGATGCAGCTCATGCCGATGTTGCGGGCAAGGAAGTGGTCGCCGCGGTGGATCGTCACCCGGCGCCGGTCGGCAAGGCAGGTGCCGATGCCGTTGGTGCCCTCGGCGGCCTCGCTCCAGTCGGCACCGGGCACGAG
>NZ_JAATOS010000348.1:0-4304 GCF_011806505.1 Salipiger sp. HF18
GCCCGCCGTGGCATCCTGATCAGACTCGGACCTCTCCGAAGGTCCACGCTCCTACACCACGCGCGGGGGCACTATCCTTGGCCCTCTTCCAGCACCAAAACCACGTCTCCCAACCGGATCTCCTTCGGGGCGCGCGCCAGGGTGGCACCGCCACCGCCTCCACGGCGTGTCTGCACCAGCCCGGCCCGACTGAGTTTTGTATGATCTTAATGAGATGGTTGCGGGAAAGCTGAAATTCCTCGGCCAGATCAGCCGTGGAAAAGCCCGGTCCGGCGCGCTGGCAAGGCGTATGAGCCATCCATGAAGTGGTATTTATACTATTATGGCGCTTATTCAGAGACGTGCATAGTCCGGGCGCGGAGAGGCGGCTCCTGCCACGAGAATGACTATGCCTGAAGTTCGGAGTTCGGACATGGGCAATGGGTCCAACAGCTTCAAGAGCGAGGTGTAACCCGTCAGAAACACTTTGACACTGGACCATCAAGCGTCGCTAGGTGCCGCAAGCCGTTGTCATCTGTCTCTGCCCAATGAAATAATGACATCTGACGCGACTGATGGCGCGCTGGAGCTGGTCTAGGCGGCCGAGCGCGAGAACTCCGAAACGTCAAAATAACCGGGATACGACGTGGGCGAGCACGCGGACGAGAGCGTCTCGCGCAGAAGCGCGGTTTGTGCAGGCGGCCTCCCGGCGCCCAATAACCCAAGGGGTTTTGACATCCTCGCGCCTCAAATTTGGCCACCATCCGCACACTCCTTTGTGTCAAGTCGAGACGGCGAGTTCGGATAGGCGATCTCATCGCGCCGGATCAGCGTTCGCAGGCGGAACGGCGCGAAGATCCGATGCAGGGCCGACCGCCTGCGAAGGGGGCGCAAGCGACCGGCCATGGCTTAGCCTTGAATGTAGGCCTGGTATAGGTCGTGTATTCTGGCAGTTTTCGGGCCAGGCTTGCCGGTGCCGATGGGACGGCCATCGATGGTGGCCACCGGGGTGATGCCGCCGAGCGTGCCGGTGCAGAAGGCCTCGTCCGCGGAGTAGACCTCTGCGAGGGTGTAGGGCGCTTCACGAACGGTCAGCCCTGCATCCTTCCAGACCTTGATGGCCTTCTTGCGGGTGATGCCGTTGAAACAGGTCATGCCGTCCGACGTCCAGAGTTCGTCGCCGCGGATGATGAAGAAGTTCGTCGAGTTGCACGACGCCACGAACCCTCGATCGTCCAGCATCAGCGCCTCATCCGCACCCATGTTGATCGCCTGGATCAGCGCCTGGATGAAGTTGAGCCGGCTGTGCGAGTTCAGGCGCAGGTCGAAGACATCCGGCGTCGAGCAGCGGATCGTCGAGGTCATCAGCTTGAGGCCCTTGGCCTTCAGTTCGGGGTTGGGCTGCTTCCATTCGGCGACGATGACGATGGTGGCGCCGCCGACGATGAAGCGCGGATCCTGGTTCGGTGTCGACTTGCGCCCCCGCGAGATCATCATGCGGATATGGACGCCATCTTCCATCTTGTTGTGGCGCAGGCACTTCCAGATCTCCTCGACGAGGCCGGCCTTGTCGAAGCCGATGTCGAGCTGGATGGAGCATGCGCCTTCGAAGATGCGGTCGATGTGCTCGTCGATGGCAAGAAGCTTGCCGTTGATCAGGCGGATGCCTTCCCAGACGCCGTCGCCAAGCACGAAGCCCGCGTCGAAGATCGAGACCTTGGCCTCGTCCCGGCTGAAGAATTCACCGTTCACGTAGATCTCCACGCCATCGTTGCGCGGGTCTTTCACGTAGCTCTGGGAAGAGGAGCTGCTGAGGGGTGTCATGGTCTTACCTTGATGTCAGGAGTGTTCAGAATGCGAATTCGCCGAAGCGGCGCAGGAAGTCCTGGGTGCGCGCCTGCTTGGGGTGCTTGAGGATCTCGTCCGGGGTGCCGACCTCGTGGAAGACGCCCTCGGCGAGGAAGATCACCTTGGTGGCGAAGTGATAGGCAAAGCCGAGCTCGTGGGTGACGAGAAGCATGGTGCGCCCCTCTTCGGCCAGCTGTTTGATGACCCGCAGCACCTCGCCCACCAGCTCGGGATCGAGCGAGGAAGTCGGCTCGTCGAAGAGCAGGATCTCGGGCTGCATCGACAGCGCCCGCGCGATTGCGACGCGCTGCTGCTGACCGCCGGAGAGGCGTCCGGGCCAGGCGTCGTGCTTTTCCGAAAGGCCGACCTTGGCAAGCTCGGCCTCGGCGATCCGGCGCGCCTCGGGCTTGGATTTGCCCTGCACCGTCACGAGGCCCTCCATGACGTTGTCGAGAACGCTCATGTGGGGGAAGAGGTTGAACTGCTGGAACACCATGCCGAGACGCTCGCGCACTTGGCAAAGCTGCTTCTCAGGATAGGTGACGGTGCCTTTTTTCTCGACACCGATGCGGGTGCCGTCGAGCCAGATCTCGCCCTCGCTCAGCGTTTCCATGAAGTTCATGCAGCGCAGGAAGGTGGACTTGCCGGAGCCCGAGCCGCCGATGATCGCGATGCGCTCTCCGGGCTCGACGGTGAAATCGATGCCCTTGAGCACGTGGTGATCGCCGAACCGCTTGTGCAGGCCCTTTACTTCCAGAATGGGTTTGCCGGTCATGAGAGTTCCTTTCCGGGTCAGTTGGACCGCGCCAGGTGCTTTTCGAGGCGCCCGGCAAGGAAGGTGCCGGGGTAGATCAGGACGAAGTAGATGAAAGCCACCGCCGTCAGGATCTCGAAGGGTCTGTAGTAGGTCGAAGACAACAGGCGGCCCTGGTACATCAGCTCATGCACCGAGATCACCGAGGCCAGCGAGGACATCTTGGCCACCTCGATCGTGCGATTGGTGAAGGCCGGCAGCATGCGCTTGATCACCTGCGGCAGGATCACCCGGCGCATGGCCTGCGCACGGCTCATTCCTATGGCGAGCGCGCCCTCCATCTGGCCGCGGTGGATCGACCTGATGCCGCCGCGGAAGATCTCCGAGGCATAGGCAGAGGTGTTCAGCGTCAGCCCGAGCAGGGCTGCGGCATAAGGGCTGAGCTGCACGCCGACGAGTATCGGAAAGGCGTAGTAGAACCAGATGAGCTGGATCAGCACCGGCGTGTCGCGGAACAGCTCGACATAGACAAGGCTGGTGCCACGGATCCAGCCGCGGCGCGCGAGCCGCGCCTGTGCCAGCAGGAAGCCCCCCACGAGGCCGATGACGATGGAGGGGATCCAGATCTGGATGGTGACCCAGAGCCCGCGCAGCAGGACGATCCAGTTGTCGGTGACGATGCTGAAGTCGGGAACGTAGTTCATCCGGGCGCCCTCACTGGTAGGCCGTCAGCCGGGCTTCGGCGAGGCGGGCAAACTGGCTGGCAGTGACCAGCAGCACGAGGTACATCAGCGCGATGGTCGTGTAGACCTCGAGCGGGCGGAAGGTCTCTGCGTTCACCATCATCGCCTGGTAGAGCAGGTCTGCGTAGGCGAGCGTCGAGGCCAGGGCGGTGGTCTTCAGCAGCTCGAAGCTGCGCTCTATGAACGGCGGCACCATGCGGGCGATGGCCTGCGGCACGATCACCCGGCGCATCAGTGCGGAATGGGTCATGCCGAGCGCCCGTCCGCCTTCCCACTGACCGCGCTCGATGGAGACGATGCCTCCCCGGAACACCTCGGCGTAGAAGGCACCCGATTGCGTCGACAGCGCCAGCACCGCGGCGACGTAGGGATCGAGGCTGACCGCCAGCATCACCGGCAGCGCGTAGAAGAACCAGAAGAAGTGAACGATCGGCGGCGTGTTGCGATAGAACTCGATGAAGACGAGCGACGGGATGTTCAGCCACTTGCGTGTCGAGAGGCGCATCATCGCGAGGACGAGCCCCACAAGAACGCCCAGCACGATCGAAACGGTGGCGATCTTCACGGTGTTGAGCAGCCCCAGCGCGAGCATGTCGAAACGCTCCAGCACCGGGCCGAAGTCCCAGGAATAGTCCATGTGACGGCTTTCGTTGGATCGGAGGGGGCGCGGACCCGCCGGTGGCCGGCCGGTCCGCGCAGGGACTTACCAGTCTTCCTTGACCAGTCCGGGAATGCCGCTCGGATCAATGTCCTTGCTGGCGAGGTATTCGCCGAAAAGCTCGTCCGGCACGCCGGCGGCGTAGAGGTCGGCAAAGGTGGTGTTCACCCAATCGAGGAACTCGGTCCCGTCTTCCTGACGCATGCCCGCCGAGGTCGCCACCGGGTTGACCGGCTCGGGCAGCAGCACCTCACCCATCTTCAGGCGCGAATACTGCACAACAAGGGCCGGGTGGAACTGCACCACCGCGTCGATGCGGCCC
>NZ_JAATOS010000349.1:0-4255 GCF_011806505.1 Salipiger sp. HF18
TTGATCAGCGTCGACTTGCCCGCGTTCGGGCGGCCCACGACGGCGATCTGCAGCGGCTTCTTGTCGGTGATCTCGGGCAGCGCCGTGTCGATGTCGTCGCCGTCCTCCTCGGACAGCTCGACCTCGGTCTCGGGCGCTTCCTCGGCGGCACGCTCGGCAAAGCCGTCGGACAGCGGCATCAGCACGCTGTAGAGCTCCGGCATGCCCTCGCCATGCTCCGCCGACAGGCGCAGCGGCTCGCCGAGCCCCAGCCCGTAGGCTTCGAGCACGCCCGCATCCGCAGCGGAACCCTCGGACTTGTTGGCGGCGAGGATCACATGCTTGGAGCGCTTGCGCAGGATCTCGGCGAAGACCTCGTCGGTGGGCGTCACGCCGACGCGGGCGTCGATCATGAAGAGGCAGACGTCGGCCATGTCGACGGCGCGCTCGGTCAGGCGCCGCATGCGGCCCTGCAGGCTGTCGTCGGTGGCCTCTTCGAGGCCCGCCGTGTCGATCACGGTGAAGCGCAGGTCGCCGAGCTTGCCCTCGCCCTCGCGCAGGTCGCGCGTCACCCCGGGCTGGTCGTCGACCAGCGCAAGCCGCCGGCCCACAAGCCGGTTGAAGAGCGTGGATTTGCCGACGTTCGGACGGCCCACGATCGCGAGGGAAAAGGTCATTTCATGCACCTCAAGGTCACAAGCCGCCCCGATAGCGCATTTGCGCCGCTGGCGAAAGGGGACTCTGGCCCGCGCCGTTCAGGACGCGGCGCAGGGTCGATCCGGGTCCGGGGCCGCGGGCTCAGCGATAGGCGATGAGCTGGCCGTCCTTGGACACAACGTAAAGCGTCGAACCCGCCACCGCAGGCGCCGTGGTGGCGCCGCCCGGCACGGCGGCGGTTGCCACCAGAGCGCCGGTCTCGGGGTTGAAGCTGCGCAGGTAACCATCGGACGAGGCCACGACAACGCGCCCGCCCGCCAGCACCGGGCCGTGATGCGCATAGGCGCTGTCGCGCTTGCGCTGCGGGCGCCGCACCGGCTCGTAGCCGGGAAGCTGCACCGCCCAGACCTGCTCGCCGGTGGAGGCGTCGAGCCGCACCAGCTGGTTCATGTCCGAGACGAGGAAGATCGAGTCGCCCGCGGGCCAGACCGGCCCGAGCGCGCCCATGCGCGCGGTCCAGAGCCGCTCGCCGCTACCGAGGTTGAAGCCCACGACCCGGCCGGAGTGGTTGCCGACGAAAACGCGGTTGCCCGAAATCACCGGCCCGCCGGTGATGTCGCCGACCGAAGCCAGCGCCGAACCGATGCGGCGGCCGACGACGTCGGCGCTCCAGAGCCGCAGCCCGCCCTGACGGAAGGCCGCCTGCACACCGCCGTTGCCGAAGGCGAAGATCACCGCGTCGTCGCTGAGCGCGGGGGTTGGCGCACCGGCCACGTTGGTGATGTTCTCGATCGCGTCCACGGTCCAGCGCACGCGGCCGTTGCCGGCCTCGATCGCCCAGCCGGTACTGTCGCCCGAGGTGACATAGACCAGCCCGCCCGAGACGGCAGGCGCGCCGGTGGCGGTGTTGCCGAGCTTCTGGGTCCAGATCTCGGCGCCGGTGGCGGCGTCGAGTGCGGTGAGCTGGCCGAAGCCGGACGCGACATAGAGTCGCCCGTCCGCCGCCGCGAGCCCGCCGCCCTGCGCCTGTTTGGCCGCGTCGCGGGCCGGCACCATGCTCTTCTGCCACAGCATCTGGCCCGAGGTGCTGACCGCGCTGACCATGTGCTCGGCGTCCATCGTGAAGATGCGCCCGCCCGAGACCACCGGGTCGACGTTCAGCCGCTCGCGCCGGCTGTCGCCCGCGCCGATGTTGACCGAGAAGATCGGCCGCAGGCTGGCGCCGAGCGCCGGGTGCGACACCCGCGCGAAGGGCGACACCGGGCTCTGCGCCCAGTTGGCGTTGTTCACGCTGGCCGGCAGCGCGATGGCGCGCGCGGTGTTGACCGCGACCGGCTCGGTCTCGCCGTCCTGCAGGATTTCCCGCGTGCCGAAGCGTTCCCCGGGAAGGATGACCTCGGGCTCCTCGCAGGCCGAGAGCATCGTCAGCCCGATGAGCCCAGCCGTGATCGTGGTGATGCGCAAATCCCCTGCCCCCGTCTTTCCTGCTTTAGTCCTGCCGAATTATCGCCGTTCAGCCGGCGTCGGGCTTGCCGCCCATGGCTACAATCAACTGAGACGCGCGCTGGCGCAAGCCCGCGGTGGCCTCGGAATCCTCGATGATCCGCTGCAACCGTGCGGTCGCGGCATCGGTGTCGCCCTGCTCGATCTCGAGAAGCGCGAGCTGCTCTTCTGCCAGCAGCCGCAAGGGCTTGCCCGGCACGGCCAGCGCCTCGAGCCCGACCCGGCGATCCTCGGCCGAGAGCCCGCTGTCGGAGCGGCTGAAGGCCTTGTAGCTGGCGATCTCGCGGTAGATCTCGGGCACGTCGCCGTTCGACGCCACGGCCTCGAGCGCCTGCTCGGCGGCGTCTGAGTCACCCGCCCGGGCGGCCTCGGATGCGGTCAGCATGTCGATGAGCGCCTGCGCGCCCGGCCCAGCGGCAGAGATTTCGGACAGCGCCGAAACGCGGGCTCCGGCCTCGTCGGCGTCGAGCGCGGCAAGGATCTCGTCCCCGAGCGCCTGCGCCGCGGCCTGATCCCGGACGGAGGTGTATTCGCGCCACGCGGCGCCCCCCACCAGCACCAGGACCAGCAGCACGGCCACCCAGCCCCAGCGTTTCATGAAGGCGAAAAGACGGTCGCGGCGGACCTCTTCGGTCACTTCGTCGATGAAACTGTCGGTATCGCTCACGGGGGCCTCGCTGGTCGTCGTTCGCCCCCTCTTACCCTCCCGCGCCGGGACTGCCAAGGCATCCTCTGGCGCCGTTCCGCCACCAGCGCTCGCACCCGCGTGAGGACGCTTGATCGAAACACGCAACACGCGTAAACTGAACCAGACAGTTCAGTAGCGATCCGTAACGAGCCGTCTACACTCCGATGGAAGAAGGGTGGCGCCGCCACCCGCGCGGCGCAACGCTTTCCGGTGCATCCGGCCAGCCTTGGGCCGTTGTCGCACAAGCTGGCCGCGCGCGGCCAAGGAACGGAAAGACCGGAACGATGCGTATCATCTCGATCCTCACGGCGCTTGTGGTTATGGCCGTGCTCTATGGCGTGGTGATGGAGCGCGACCGCCTGCTGGGCTGGGCCAATGACATTGCGCCGACCGCGGGCGCCGCCCCCGCCGCCGAAGAGCCCGCCGACACCGCCGGGGCAGAGGCTGAGGCCGAAGAGCCCGCCGCGCCCGAGACGCGCAACGGCGCCGTAGCGGTGATGGCGATGCGCTCCGTCGCGCAGGAGATCGACGACGCGGTGCTGCTGCGGGGCGAGACGCAGGCCTCGCGCGAGGTCGACGTGCTGGCAGAGACCAGCGGCCGCGTGATCTCGGAGCCGCTGCGCAAGGGCCGCACCATCGAGACCGGCGATCAGCTCTGCCGGCTCGAGCCCGGCACCACCGGCGCCTCGCTGACCGAGGCCGAGGCAGCGCTGGCCGAGGCGCAGGCGCAGCGCCCGCAGGTCGAGGCCCGCATCCCCGAGGCCGAGGCCACGCTGGCGCAAGCCGAGGCGCAGCTGGAAGAGGCGCAGATCAACCTCACCGCCGCCGAGCGCCTGTCCGAGAACGGCTACAGCTCGCGCACCACGCTGGCCTCTGCCCGCGCCTCGCAGCGCGCCGCCGAAGCCGCCGTGCGCAGCGCCGAGGCCGGGGTGAAATCCGCCACCTCCGGGATCGACAGCCTCGAGGCACAGATCGAGAGCGCCCGCGCCGCCGTCGCCCGCGCCCGCACCGAGGTCGACAACCTGACCATCATCGCGCCCTTCTCCGGCGTGCTCGACAGCGACACCGCCGAGCTTGGCGCGCTGATGAGCGTGGGCACCACCTGCGCCACGGTGCTGCAGCTCGATCCGCTGCGCATTGTCGGCTACGTGCCCGAGGCCGAGGTCTCGCGCGTGCGGCAGGGCGCGCCCGCGGGCGCCCGGCTGATCGACGGCGCCACGGTGACCGGACAGGTGAGCTTCGTCGCCCGCCGCGCCGACGAGACCACCCGCACCTTCCGCGTCGACATCACGCTGGCCAACCCCGACCTTGCCATCCGCGCCGGCCAGACCGCCGAGATCGCCATCGAGGCCGAGGGCGCCATGGCCCATCTGGTGCCGCAGTCCTCACTGACCCTCGACGATGACGGGCGGCTCGGGGTGCGCACGG
>NZ_JAATOS010000350.1:0-4246 GCF_011806505.1 Salipiger sp. HF18
GGTTCCAGAACGCCCGGCCGCGGTTCGCGGGGATGGCGATCTCGTAGGAGAGCTCGCCCGAGAACGAGATCCGGTAGACCCGCACCGGCGTGTCCGCCAGCGTGCCCTCGGCCCAGGTCATGAAGGGCAGCGTCTCCTTCGAGACATCCATGCCGCCGAGCTTTTCCAGCAGCTTGCGGGCATTGGGGCCAACAACCGCAACCTGCGCGTATTGCTCGGTGAGGTTGGCGGTATAGACCTTCCAGTCCCACCATTCGCACTGCAGCCAGTCTTCCATGTGGGCATGCACGTGGTCGGCGCCGCCCGAGGTGGTGTGGCAGAGCCAGCTGTCCTCGGAGAGGCGCACCACGACGCCGTCGTCCATCAGAAAGCCGTTCTCGTTGCACATGAGCCCGTAGCGGCATTTCCCGACCGGCAGGGTCGACCTCATGTTGGTGTACATCATGTCGAGGAAGCGGCCCGCGTCGGGCCCCTTTACGAGGATCTTGCCCAGCGTCGAGGCGTCGAGCACGCCGAGGCTCGCGCGGGTGGCGTTGATCTCGCGCTCCACCGCCTTGTGCTTGCTCTCGCCCGGCTTCGGGTAGCAGTAGGGCCGGCGCCACTGGCCCACCGGCTCCCACGCGGCGTGGTTGGCCTCGTGCCACGCGTGCATCGGCGTGCGGCGCAACGGCTGGAAGATCTCGCCCCGCGCCTCGCCCGCGATCGCGCCAAAGCTGATCGGCGTGTAGGGCGGGCGGAAGGTGGTGGTGCCCACCTGCGGGATCGGCGTGCCGAGCGCGTCCGAAAGGACCGCGAGCCCGTTGATGTTCGAGAGCTTGCCCTGATCGGTCGCCATGCCGAGCGTGGTGTAGCGCTTGGTGTGCTCGACACTCTCGTAGCCTTCGCGGGCGGCGAGCTGCACGTCCGAGACCTTCACGTCGTTCTGGTAGTCGAGGAAGGCCTTCATGCGCAGGTCGGCGCTGGCGCCCTGCGGCATCAGCCAGACCGGGGCGAGCGGCGCCTCGGGGGCGGCCTCGGCGCTCGGGGCCTCGGTCTCGTCGAAGTCATGGCCCAGAGCCTCGGCCGCCGCATTGCCCGCACCATCGGCGCAGGCCAGCGCCGCCTGCAGCGTCAGGTGGCCGTTGGCGGCGCCGGCGACACTCATGAAGGGCTTGCCGTCGGCGCCCGAGGGCGCGCGAGCGGGGTCGGGGCGGAAGAAGGCGCCCTTCTCGTCCCAGGCGAGCTTGCCGCCGCAGTGGGACCAGAGGTGCACCACCGGCGACCAGCCGCCGGACATCGCCACCGCGTCGCAGGGGATTTCCTCGAGCATGGCGCCCTGCCCGTTCTGGATGCAGGTCGCGACTCCGGTCACCCGTTTGCCGCCCAGCACCCTGGCGATGCCACGGCCGGGCTCTACGCGGATGCCGAGCGCGCGCGCCTCCTCCATCAGCGCGCCGCCCCCCATGGGCCGCGCGTCGAGGATCACCGGCACTTCGAGCCCCGCCTGCTTGAGCGTGATCGCGGTGCGGTAGGCGTCGTCGTTGTTGGTGACCACCACGGTGCGGTCGCCGGGGGTCACACCCCAGTTCACCACGTAGTCGCGCACCGCCGAGGCCAGCATGACGCCCGGAATGTCGTTGCCGGCAAAGCTCAGCGGCCGCTCGATGGCGCCGGTGGCGGGAAGGGTCTGCTTCGCGCGGATCCGCCACAGTCGGTGCCGTGGCCCCTCGGCACCCGGTCGGTGATCGGTGAGACGCTCGTAGCCCAGCGCGTAGGCGTGATCGTAGATCCCCGCCCCCATGCAGCGCAGCCGCAGCCGCACGTTGGGCATGGCCTCAAGCTCGGCCACGGTCTGCGCCACCCATGCCTCGGGGTCGTGCCCGTCGATGCTGCCGCCGTCGACCGGCGTGCGGCCGCCCCAATGCGCGGTCTGCTCGAGCAGCAGCACCTGCGCGCCGGCAAGCGCGGCGGACTTCGCCGCCTGCAGCCCGGCAACGCCGCCGCCGATCACCAGCAGATCGACATGGGCGTGGAAATGCTCGTAGCGGTCGGCATCGCGCACCTCGGGGTGGGGCGCCTTGCCGAGACCCGCGGACTGGCGGATCACCGGCTCGTAGACGTGTTTCCAGAAGGCCCGCGGCCAGAGGAAGGTCTTGTAGTAGAAGCCCGCCGGCAGGAAGCGCGAAAGCTTGGCGTTGACGCCGCCCACGTCGAAGTCGAGCGAGGGCCAGTGGTTCTGGCTGTCCGCCACCAGCCCGTCGAAGAGCTCGGTCGTGGTGACGCGCTGGTCCGGCTCGAAGCGGGCGCCCTCGCCCAGCCCCACCAGCGCATTGGGTTCCTCGGCGCCCGAGGCCACCACGCCGCGCGGCCGGTGGTACTTGAAGCTGCGCCCCATCAGCATCTGGTCATTCGCCAGAAGCGCAGAGGCCAGCGTGTCCCCCGCGTAGCCGGTGAAGCGCTTGCCGTTAAAGGTGAAACCGAACTGCTTGCTGCGGTCCGTGAAGCGGCCGCCTCTGGCGAGTCTCGTGCTCATGCCCAGCCTTTCGTCATGTCATTGGCGGGGATCGGGGCGCTCTGGCCCCATGCGCGCCGCAGCGCGCTGTCCCCGGGAATAGTCTCAGCCGGAAGCCGCATCAGGCGCCCTGCCCCCAGTCGGGATGGCGCGCGGCGATGCGGTCGCGGATCTCCTGCGGCGGTGCGTGGGTCTGGGCGGCATAGGTGCCGTAGACCTCCATCGTCACGCTGTCGCGCGCCGCAAGGAACCACTTGCCGCAGCCATAGGCATGGCGCCAGCGTTCGAGCACGACGCCCTTGGGGTTCTCGCGGGTGAAGAGATAGGTCTCGAATGCGGCATCGTCGCTGCCCGGCCCCTCGCGTTTGAGGTGGGCCTCGCCTCCGGGCGCCAGTTCGATCTCGGCGGCGTCGATGCCGCAGCAGGGACAGTGAAGGATCAGCAAGGGGCACCTCCGTCGAGGGTCGTGAAACGCAGGAACCCGGTCACCGCGATGAGGGACGCGGCGCCGGGTTCCGGGGTGGTCGGGTCTGTGGGTCGGGCGTTACTGGCCGTCGGTCGCCGATTCAGCAGCACCTTCGACGGCGTCGGCCGCGCCTTCAATGGCCTGGCCGGCGTCCTGGGCTGCGTCGCCCGCGCCTTCGATGGTGACGTTGACGTCGCCGCTGGTGTCCGCGGTGCCACCGGTGTCTCCGCCGAAGACGATATACGCCAGGACGGCCACGACGACGACGAGAATGCCGACGATGAAGGCAATGCCCGCGTTGCCGCCGGACTTGGTCGTTGTGGTGGTCGTAGTGGTGTTGTTGCGCGCCGGATCAGTGGTGGGGTCGGACATGGAAAGGCTCCCGTACATGTGATGTCTGCAGGGAGAACGCCGGTTTTCACGCTCCTGTTCCGTACTCCGGGCGCCACTTCGGCAGGATTTTGCCGGAGCGACCGCGCAATTTTCCGGCAAACACGAAAGTGAGGCGGTTTTCTCTTCGTCGCCGGAACGCCGTTAACCGTCAGACCGTGATCGGTCCCTACCTTGGCCGGGAGGCAAAGAGAAAAGGCAGAGACATGAGCAGGCTGATGACCCTCACACTGACGAGCCACCGCGGGCGCGACTATCCCGTCGAGCTCTTCACCCCCGACACGGCCTTCACCGACACCGGGGCGGTCTACCTGTTCCTGCGCATGCCCGAGGGGCGCTCGCTGCAGGCGCAGGTGCTCTACGTGGGCGAGAGCGACCGGATGGCAAGCCAGCTCGGACACGACCGCCGCCCGGGCGGCCCGTGGGACCGGGCGCTGGCGCTCGGCTTCGACACCGTGGGCGGGCTGCCGCTCGCACGGCCCGAAGACCGCGCCCTGATCGCGCGCGAGTTCATCCACAGCTGGAACCCGCCCTGCAACGACGGCCACGGCACGCTGTCCGGGCTCGTCGGCCTGACGGCGCCCTCGGCCTTCCAGCTCCGCCGCGCCATGGTCGGCAAGTAGGCGCCCGACGCGCCGGTTCTGCACCGGCGCCCACATCTGCGCCGCAGGGGCGCTCAATGCGCCACCCCTGCCGCCACGCTCTCGTCGATGAAGCGGCCCTCGCGGAAGCGGTTCAGACCGAATGCCTCGGTGAGCGGCGAGTGGCCCTTGGCCATCAGCTCGGCAAAGCCCCAGCCCGATCCCGGGATCGCCTTGAAGCCGCCGGTGCCCCAGCCGCAGTTGATGAAGCAACCCTCGAGCGGCGTGGTCGACAGGATCGGCGAGCGGTCGCCCGTC
>NZ_JAATOS010000034.1:0-21868 GCF_011806505.1 Salipiger sp. HF18
GTTGCCTCTACCTGCAGGAGGACATCGCCCCGCACGTGACCGAGATGCTGATCGGTGCCATGGAGGCGCTGACACTCGGCCAGCCGTGGGATCTGGCGACCGACGTGGGCCCGGTGATCGACGCGGAAGCTCGGGAAGCCATCGCCACCTATGTCGCCGCCGCCCGCGCCGAGGGGCGTGTCATCGCCGAGCGCGAGGTGCCCGCCGAGGGCCATTTCATCGGCCCGGCGATCCTGAAGGTCAACGGCATCGCCGAGATGGAGCGCGAGATCTTCGGGCCCGTGCTGCACCTCGCCATCTTCAAGGCCGATGAGCTCGACAGCGTGATCGACGCGATCAACGAGACCGGCTACGGGCTGACCTTCGGCCTGCAGACCCGCATCGACGACCGGGTGCAGTACGTGACCGAGCGCGTCGAGGCGGGCAACATCTACGTCAACCGCAATCAGATCGGCGCCATCGTGGGCAGCCAGCCCTTCGGCGGCGAGGGGCTCTCGGGCACCGGTCCCAAGGCCGGCGGGCCGCTCTACTGCGACCGTTTCCGCCGTCACGCCCATGCGGGGCCGGTGGGCAACTGGTCGACCCGCGACATCCCCGAGCGGCTCACCTCGGCACTCTACGCGGCGGGCCATGCGCCGGCGCCCACGACCGCCGAGCTGCCGGGGCCGACGGGGGAGGCCAACCAGTACACCAGCTTCGCGAGGCCGCCGGTGCTCTGCCTCGGGCCGGGCTCGGACTGTGCCGCGGCGCAGGCCGAGGCCATCCGCAAGCTGGGCGGGGTCGCGGTGGTCTCGCACGGCAAGGTGCCGCCCGAGGCGCTGGCCGAGGTCGAGGGCTTTTCGGCGGCGATCTGGTGGGGCGACGAAGCCAACGGCCGCGCCTACCGGCAGGCGCTCGCGCGGCGCGACGGTCCGATCCTGACGCTGGTCACCGGCAAGCCCGACCGCGGCCACGCCCGGGCCGAACGCCACGTCTGCATCGACACCACCGCCTCGGGCGGCAACGCGGCGCTTCTGGGCGGCAACATGTGAGCCTCGCGGGGCGCGGCCCGGTGCCGCGCCCACCGCGCTTGACGCGGCGGGAATTCGCGCCAAGGTCATGGCGATGTTTCCGATCCGCGATCATAACCCCTCGGGGCGCACGCCCTACGTGACCTACGGCCTGATCGTGGCGAACATCGCCATCTTCTTCAGCTACTGGTCGCTGTTCCGCGACGACCGCGCGCTCAGCGCCTTCTTCTACGACTGGGCGCTGATCCCGGCGCTGGTGACGCAGGGCGACGGCATCCCGGGCCTCTTCACCTCGATGTTCCTGCATGGCGGGCTGGCGCACCTTGCCGGCAACATGCTGTTCCTCTTCATCTTCGGCGACAATATCGAGGACGAGCTGGGCCACGGGCGATACCTTGCCTTCTACCTCGGCTGCGGGGTGATCGCGGGGCTCGCGCATTATCTCGCGGCGCCGCTGTCGCCGGTGCCCACGGTCGGTGCCTCGGGCGCCATCGCGGGCGTGATGGGGGGCTACCTGCTGCTGTTTCCGAAGGCGCGGGTCGACATCTTCATCTTCCTGATCATCTTCTTCAAGATCCTGCCGGTGCCGGCGTGGATCCTGCTGGCCGTGTGGTTCGCGCTGCAGCTTCTGGGCGGGTTCGGCGCGCAGGGCGACGGCAGCGGCGTGGCCTACTGGGCGCATCTGGGTGGCTTCGTCGCGGGCATGGGGATGATCCTGCCGATCTGGCTGCGCAAGGGCGGCCCCGCCTACTGGAGCCGCAACCACGGTCAGCCGCCGCACCCGGCGATGAACTACGCCGACACCACCCGCATTCCCAGGATAGGACGCAAACGATGACGGATCCGGTCAAGGTCACCTGCCACTGTGGCGCGGTCGAGCTGCGCGTGACGCTCAGCGACGGGCTCGCGACGGCGCGGCGCTGCGACTGCTCCTACTGCCGCCGCCGGGGCACGCCCGCGGTGACGGCGCCGCTCGACGGAGTAGAGGTGGTGAAGGGGGCGGAGACGCTGACGCTTTACCAGTTCGGCACGATGACGGCGCAGCACCATTTCTGCTCGGTCTGCGGCATCTACATGTACCACCGGCGGCGGTCGAACCCGAACGAGTACGGCGTCAACATGGGGGCGATCGAGGGGGTGAACCCGGCCGAGCACGAGCCCATTGGCTGGTCGGACGGCGTCAACCATCCCTCGGACCGCTAGGGCCGGCCTCGGGACGCCTCCGGCGGGAGTTTATCCGGCAAGATGAAGGGCGGGGCCGCGCGACAGGGCGGCCCGCAGTCCCTGTGGCCCCGGAAAGGGACTCAGACCTCGCGGATGACCTTGGCGAAGCCGTCGAAGATGGCGTTGTTGGCGCAGAGGAGCGAGCCCGTCTCGAGCGGGTCCTGGCCCTCGCGCACGCCGTCGACCAGCGCGCCGGCCTCCTGCGCGATGAGGTAGCCCGCGGCGATGTCCCAGATCTGCAGCTCACGCTCCCAGTAGCCGTCGTAGCGGCCGGCGGCCACGTAGGCGAGGTCGAGCGCGGCAGAGCCGAAGCGGCGGACGCCGGCGCATTCCGGCATCAGCCGGGCGAGGTCCTTGAGCGTGGCGGGCAGGGTCTTCTTGGCGGCGAAGGGCACGCCGGTGGCAAAGATCGCCTCGATCAGCCGGGTGCGGCCCGAGACGCGCAGGCGGCGCGAGTCGTTGAGCCAGGCGCCGCTGCCCTTCTCGGCGTAGAACATCTCGTCCTTGGCGGGGTCGAAGACGACGCCGGCGACGATCTGGCCCTTGTGCTCGAGCGCGATGGAGATCGCCCAGTGCGGCAGGCCGTGCAGGAAGTTGGTGGTGCCGTCGAGCGGGTCGACGATCCAGCGGCGGGTCGGGTCGGTGCCGTCCTGGCCGCCGCCTTCCTCGCCGAGCCAGCCGTAGTTGGGCCGGGCGCCCAGCAGCTCTTCCTTGAGGATGGCCTCGGCCGCGATATCGGCGCGGCTGACGAAGTCCCCCGCACCCTTCATCGAGACCTGCAGGTTCTCGACCTCGCGGAAATCCTTCACCAGCGAGCGGCCCGCCTTGCGTGCCGCCTTGATCATGATGTTGAGATTTGCACTGCCCTGCATGGTCATACCCTCGGCAAATGGTTCAGGCCGCGCGTATACGCGGCCTGTCCGGCTTTGCCAAGCCTTGCGGGCACGCGGATTACGTCCAGACCACGCCCTTTTCGCCTTCCGGCGCGCAGGCCTGGGGCAGATCGCCCCGATCAGAGCCCCGGCCGGCCCGCGGCGCGTGGTCCGACGGGGTGGAATAGGGGCCTGCCGTGGGGAGGCCGCAGGAGATCACGCCGCCCACGATCACCGGCTGTCGTCCGGCGTGGCAGTCGTTGGCGGCCGGGCAGGCCCGGATCAGCGGCTGGCGGCTGAGATCGGCGGTGGCATCGCCGGTGTGGGCGTCGTTCCGGGCCGGGGCCTGACAGGCGGAAATCGCAAGCGCCGCGGCGGCGGAAAACATCGTAAAAGCGCGCATGGGTCCCCAGATGGACCCCTTTTCAAAGCGAAAAGCAGGCTTGCGAGAGTACCAGCGACGGGGGCGTGTCAAATTTCCGCCCGATTTCCGCGTATTGGTGGAGGCGCGGAAACAGTCCCGGTTTAAAGGCGAGGATCGTTTCCGTTTCGCGCTCGGTAGCGGGGCAGGAGGCGAAGACTCATCCGCCCCTGCGCTGCCCTTCAGCCCTTGCTCAGCCTGTCCGCGCGCTTGCGGACCAGCACCGCGCGCAGGTCGTGCATCGCCAGCAACAACGCGTCGGTGACCTCGTCGAGCTGGTCGTCGGTGGCGCGGGACTGCGCCCACTGGGCGGTGAGGTTGAGATGATCGACGGCGCGGTGGATGTCGTCGATGTCGCGCTGGGCGAGCAGCGCCTTGCGCTCGGTCAGCCAGCTGCGGATGGCGGCGAGATCGGCGTCGCTGAGCGGAGAGTCCCCGTGCGGCCGGATCTCGCCCCGGTTGACGTTCACGACAGCGATCTGGTCCATCTCGATCCGGCGCTGGCGGTTCCCGGTGTCCACCCGGAACACCGCGGCACCGTTCTCGCGGATGCGGAAGTAGTAGTCGGGCAGATCGCCGGCCATGTCGTTCCCTCCTGTGTCGTCACCCCGTCCGGAGCGCGGCCGTCCGGGCTCAGGAGAGCCCGGCGCAGAAGGCCGCGATGCGGTTGCAGGCCTCTTCCAGCGCGGCGTCCGAGGTGGCGTAGGAGATGCGGAAGTTCGGGCTCAGGCCAAAGGCCGCGCCGAACACCACAGCCACGCCGTTCTCTTCCAGCAGCGCCTTGCAGAAGGCCTCGTCGTTCTCGATCAGGGTGCCGCCCTTCGAGGTTTTGCCCAGCAGGCCGGCGATCGAGGGATAGACATAGAACGCCCCCTCGGGCACCGGGCAGGTGATGCCTTGGATGGCGTTGAGCCGCTCGACCACGAGGTCGCGGCGGCGCTTGAAGGCCTCGGCCCGGGGCGCGAGGAAATCCTGCGGCCCGTTCAGCGCCTCGACCGCCGCCCATTGGCTGATCGAGCAGGGGTTGGTGGTCGATTGCGACTGGATCTTGCGCATCGCCGCGATCAGCTCCTTGGGGCCGCCGGCGTAGCCGATCCGCCAGCCGGTCATGGCATAGGCCTTGGAGACGCCGTTGCAGGTCAGGGTGCGCTCGTAGAGGCGCGGCTCGACCTGGGCCGGGGTGCAGAACTCGAAACCGTCATAGGCGAGGTGCTCGTACATGTCGTCGGTCATCACCCAGACATGCGGGTGGCGCATCAGCACCTCGGTGATCGCCTTCAGCTCGTCCCGGGTGTAGCCCGCGCCGGTCGGATTCGACGGCGAGTTGAACAGGAACCACTTGGTCCTGGGGGTGATCGCCGCCTCGAGCAGCTCGGGGGTGATCTTGTAGCCGAGCTCGGGCTTGCCCTCGATCACCACCGGCGTGCCTTGGCCGAGCAGCACCATGTCGGGGTAGCTGACCCAGTAGGGCGCGGGGATGATCACCTCGTCGCCGGGGTTCAGCGTCGCCATGAAGGCGTTGTAGAGCACCTGCTTGCCGCCGGTCGAGACGCTGATCTGCGCGGGCTCGTAGTCGAGCCCGTTCTCGCGCTTGAACTTGGCGCAGATCGCCTGTTTCAGCTCGAGCACGCCATCGGGGGCGGTGTACTTGGTCTTGCCCGCCTCGATGGCCGCGACCGCCGCCGCCTTGATGTTGTCGGGCGTGTCGAAATCGGGTTCACCGGCGCCGAGGCCGATCACGTCCTTGCCCTGCGCCTTGAGTTCCGCCGCAAGCTGGGTCACAGCCACGGTCGGAGAGGGTTTCACGCGCGCGAGGGTATCGGAGAGAAAAGCCATGAGGGCACCGTTTGTATTGAGGTCCCGACTGTCATAGGGTGCGCCCCGCACCCGTTCAAGCGGCTTCGGTGGCCGCGCGGAAGGCCGGCCCGGACCGGGAGGAGAGCGAGATGACCGACACGACCGACTGGTATGGCCCTGACGCCGCCACCTTCGGGGACCGCATCGCCGCCGCCCGCGAGGCCGCCGGAATGGGGCAGGAGAAACTGGCGCGCCGGCTGGGCGTGAAGCTGAAGACGCTGCAGGGGTGGGAGAACGATCTCTCCGAGCCGCGCGCCAACCGGCTGCAGATGCTGGCGGGGCTGCTGAACGTCTCGATGGGCTGGCTGCTGACCGGCGAGGGCGAGGGGCTCTCGGGCCCCGGGGACACCGAGCCGGCGCTTCCCGCCGACGTGAACGAGGCGCTGCTGGAGATCCGCGCGCTCAAGACCGAGATCCAGACCGCCGGCGACCGGCTCGGGCGGCTGGAGAAGACTTTGCGCCGGCTTCTGAAGGACGAGGCATGACCGAGACACCCGAGAACCGCCTGAAACGCCTGACCATGCGCTCGATGCGCCGGGGCATCAAGGAAATGGACATCATCCTGATGCGCTACGTCGACGTGCGGCTGGCGGGCATGAGCGCCGCCGAGCTCGACGCCTACGAGGCGCTGCTCGAGGAGAACGACCAGGATCTCTACCAGTGGGTTTCCGGCCAGCGCCCGGCGCCTGCACCGCTGCAGCCGCTGATTGCCGACATCACCGCGGTGGCCTGCAACCCGTGACGGGACAGCGAGGCCAAAAGAAGGCGCGTTTTTCCAAGTATCTTATGAGACTTAACCGATTGTTGGTCTTTTTGCCCCAAATCTGCCGTTCAAACAGAACAGGCGGAGACCGTTATGAGCATTCATGCCTCCATGGGAAAGAAGCCGCTCAGCGGCTACATGGCCGGGTATCTTGAAACGCTGGCGCTGGTCGAAAGACTGCACAGGCTTCTGCTCGATGTGATCAAGGACGAGTTCGAGCGCACCGGCGTCATCGAGATCAACGCGGTGCAGGCGCTCCTGCTCTACAACATCGGCGACAACGAGGTGACCGCGGGCGAGCTCAAGTCCCGCGGCTACTATCAGGGCAGCAACGTCAGCTACAATCTCAAGAAGCTGGTCGAGATGGGCTACATGCATCACCAGCGCTGCGAGATCGACCGCCGCTCGGTCCGGGTGCGGCTCACCGCGCAGGGCCGCGACATCCGCGACATGGTGCAATCGCTGTTCGAACGCCACTCCGACGGGCTCGAAGGCCGCAACGTGATCGACCTGAACGGTCTCGACACGATCAACAACTCGCTGCGCCGGCTGGAGCGCTACTGGACCGATCAGATCCGCTACATCTACTGACCCCGCGCCGCGTTTCTCGGCCCTGTGCGGGGACGCCGCGTCCGCCCCGGGCCGGAGGGGCAGGGGCACAGGTGCCTGCTGGGGGCGGCGCAACGAGCGAGGCGGTTTTGGCAGGTGGTGAGACGTGAGGGCGTCTCGGACGCGCGGGGCTGTTCACGTCAGAGTTTTCTTGCAGCCTTTGAGGCTACACTGCAGGCCCAGATGCCAGTCTGTTCGGTGGAGCTGTTCTCAAGCCTTTGCGACGCCGCACGTAAGAGAGGCCGCGCGGGCCAGACCTCTGGCCACGCGCAGCCGCTTTGAGCCCTCTCGGAGCGTCGTGGCGATTTATCAGGAATCTGAAGTCAGCGGGCCAGCGTCGCCGGGATCAGTATGTCCCGTCGAGGCCCACGACCCTGAGGCGCGGCACCGGGCGCGGTGCGATTGCACCCTCTCGCGCCTGCGACAGGCGCCCGACCGCAACAACCAGCGCGATCACGGGTGAGATGATCAGAAAGCCTATGAACAGGCCAATCACAAAAGCCATCATGTAAGTTCCTCCCTGATAACGAGGCTATCACGGATTCGCGGCGACACAATGCCACATGTGACATTGGCGACCGCGACTTTCGTTGAGGTGGCGACAAAGCCGGCGCTGCAGGGGAGGATTGTTGCCGCTTCCGCTGCCGCGGCATGGCGGAACTGCGGGTTCGTGCGCTTCCGTGGCAGCAAGGGACTTGCTTGCAGGGTTGGAGGCCGTGAGGCGCTGATGCAGGGCGTTCGGAAACGGTCTGGACCGTCCGGCAACCGCGTGAGCTCTTTCGGCAGAGGCAGAGGCAGAGGCAGAGGCAGAGGCAGAGGCAGAGGCAGAGGCAGAGGCAGAGGCAGAGGGAAAGGGAAAGGGAGAGGGAGAGGGAGAGGGAGAGGGAGAGGTCTGCCCGTCACCGCAATGTCTCAGCTCTCGACGTCCTCAGATCGGCACCTCCATGCCTTAGAACCGCGCGCTGGGCTCCTGGAACGGCTCGCCGGCGCCCCAGGCCTGCAGACCAGCCCGCCACCGCCTCAGGGCAGGAGCTGTCCCACGATCATGTCGTTGAGCTCGCGGAACAGCTTGAGCGTCATCGCGCGGCGGAAGTCCTCGTAGCTTTGCGCCACTTCGACGAAGGCGCCGGGGCCGTGCACGACCTCGCCGCGGAAGTACTCCACCACCCGCGGGTCCGAGCCCAGCACCGCCAGCCCGTTCACGGTCACGTTGGTGAAGGGGAAATGCGCGTAGGCCTGCTGCGGCCGGAAGCCGTCGTTGGTGATGCCGTCGCCGGAGACGTCGATCACCCGCCGCGAGCAGACCGGGGCCCGCTGCAGCATCGTCGCGCCGTAGCCGAGCGCGTAGCCCATCGCGGTGGGAAAGCGGTTGTGGCTGCGCGGTGCGGCGAGGATCTGCGCCACCGCCTGCTGCAAAGCCGCCTCGTCGGTGAGCGGCGTCCAGTCGAGCACGATGACCGACTGCCGCCGCCCGCTCCATTCGTAGACGCCCAGAACCACGTCGCCCTCGCCACCGAAGATCGACTGCGAGATGTCGGGGTCCGCCAGCGCCGCGGCGAGCCCCTGTTTCTGCAGGGTGTATTCCGCGTCGTCCACCGAAGACGATACGTCCAGCGCCATCAGCAGCGCCAGACGGCAGCCCTCCGCCCGGACGGCACCGGTGCAGAGCACCAGCGCCACTGCGGCTCGCGCCGCCAGCCGGAGGGCCGCCAGCGTCACCAGTGGCCCGTGTTGGACATGCTGGCCCAGGGCTCCTGCTCGGGCAGGGCGTCGCCCTGCTGCAGGATCTCGACCGACACGTTGTCCGGCGAGCGCACGAAGGCCATGTGCCCGTCGCGCGGCGGCCGGTTGATGGTCACGCCCTTGTCCATCAGCAGCTGGCAGGTCTCGTAGATGTTCGGGACCGAGTAGGCGAGGTGGCCGAAGTGCCGCGAATCCGAGGGCAGGCCGTCATCGCCGTCCCAGTTGTAGGTCAGCTCCACGTCGGCGGTGCCGTCGGCCTGTTCGGGCGGGCACAGGAACACGAGGGTGAAGCGGCCGTTCTCGTTCTCGACGCGGCGGCGCTCGGTGAGGCCCAGCAGCTCGTAGAATGCGATGGATTTGTCGAGGTCCTTCACGCGGACCATGGTGTGCAGATACTTGATGCCCATGGAGCATGCTCCTTCCGTCAGTTGGTTGACTCCAGAGAGTAGAGAGCGCAGCGAATATGTCGAGTGTGCAGTCTCGTGCCGCGCTCACGAGCCGATGGCGCCGCGGTTCGTGGCCGCCGGGGGGTCGTGCGGCGGCGCGCGTGCCAAACACACCCCATATGGCTGGCTTCCACGGTCAGATCCGCCATATATGGGGTTCACCGACTCGCAGCTTGAAGAAAAAGGGATTCGCCCCATGCCGCTCAGCCCCGACCAGCAGGCCGAAATCGACGCGCAGCGCAGCACCCCGCAGGAGACCCTGCGTGCCGTGGCGCCGGGCATGGAGCAACATCTCTACACCGCGCTGCCGGTGCTCGATCACGGCTTCGTCCGGGTCGTGGACTACATGGGCGACGACGCGGCGATCTGCCAGGCGGCGCGGGTGTCCTACGGTCGCGGCACCAAGTCGGTCAGCAACGACGAAGGGCTGATCCGCTACCTGATGCGGCACTGGCACTCGACCCCCTTCGAAATGTGCGAAATCAAGCTGCACGTGAAGCTGCCGATCTTCGTGGCGCGGCAGTGGATCCGCCACCGCACCGCGAACGTGAACGAATACTCGGCGCGCTACTCGATTCTAGACCGCGAGTTCTACACCCCCGCGCCCGAGCACCTCGCCGCGCAGTCGGTGGTGAACAACCAGGGCCGGGGCGAGACCCTTTCAGGCGAGGAAGCCGAGCGCGTGCTGCGCTACCTGCGTGACGACGCCATGCGCGCCTACGATCACTACGAGGAGATGATCTCGACCGAGGGACAGCAGGGCCTCGCGCGGGAGCTGGCGCGGATGAACCTGCCCGCCAACATCTACACCCAGTGGTATTGGAAGGTGGATCTTCACAACCTGCTGCACTTCCTGCGCCTGCGCGCCGATGCGCACGCCCAGTACGAGATCCGCGTCTACGCCGACGCGATCTGCGATGTGGTGCGCGATTGGGTGCCCTTCGCCTTCCGCGCCTTCGAGGATTACCGCATGGGCGGGGCGCAGCTCTCGGCCACGGCGCTCGACTGCGTGCGCCGGATGCTGAAGGGCGAAGAGGTCACGCAGGAGAGCTCGGGCATGTCCAAGGGCGAATGGCGTGAGTTCCGGGCCGTCCTCGACGGCGCCGCCTGATCGGAGACAGCAACCGGCGGGGCCGTGGTGGCGCCCGCCGGGATCCGGCGCATCCCCTGGCCCCCTGGCGCGAGCCTCGGGTCAGCCCCTGACCCGGGCGCGCCACAGGGTGAAAAGCCCCGCCGCCACGATGATGCAGGCGCCGATCGCCACGTTCGGGCGCAGGGTTTCGCCGAAGACCGTCATCCCCAGCGCCGCCGCGAAGACCAGCTGCAGGTAGGCGAAGGGCTGCACCGCCGAGGCCTCGGCGACCTCGTAGCACTTGATCAGGGTGAAATGCCCGAGCGCGCCGGTGATGCAGAGCAGCCCCATCCAGCCCCAGTCTGCGCCGGTCATAGGCTCCCAGAACCACGCGCCCACCACGGTGGCGGTGATCCCCCCCGAGATGCCGGTCCAGAAGAACGAGGTCGCGGCGCTGTCCTTGCGCGCCACGTAGCGCGTCAGCAGGCCGTAGAGCGCGAACATCAGCGCCGCCACCAGCGGCACCACCGCGTAGGGCGAGAACACCCCGCCCGAGGGTTGCAGGATGATGATGACGCCAATGAAGCCCACGCCGATGGCGGTCCAGCGCCGCCAGCCGACCTTCTCACCGAGGATCGGCCCCGAGAGCGCCGCCACCAGCAGCGGGTAGGCGGTGAAGACCGCGTGGCTCTCGGTGAGGCCCAGCAGCACGAAGGCGGTGACCATGACCCAGATCTCGGCCACCAGCAGCACGCCGCGGAAGATCTGCAGAAGCGGCTGACTGGTGGCGGCGGCGGCCCTGAGCCCGCCCGCCTGCCGCCCCGCGACGGCCATCACGAAGGCTGCGAAGAACCAGTAGCGGATCATCACCACCATGTAGACGTTGTACTCGGCCGACAGGTGCCGCGAGATGCCGTCCTGCAGCGCGAAGACAAGCGTGGTGAAGACCATCAGCCAGATGCCGAGGCTCGTGTTCTGCTGTGCCATCAGGAAAACTCCGCCACGGTCATGTGTCGCTTGCGCCCATATCCCGGCTGGCGGGTCACCGCAAACCCTGCCGCCTCGAGCGCGCGGCGGACATGGCCCGCGGCGGTGTAGCTCGCGGCGGTGCCGCCCGGTGCGGTATGGCGCGCGACCTCCGCCATCAGCTCCGGCCCCCAGAGCTCGGGGTTCTTGGCGGGCGAGAAGCCGTCGAGGAACCACGCGTCGGCGCGGCCCTCCCAGGCGGGCAGGGTCTCGCGCGCATCGCCCGCAACCATGCGGAAGGCGAGGTCGGGAAGCTCGATCTTGCGCGCGCCGCCACGCCAGAACGGTGCCAGCTCCTCCGCGATGTCGCCCAGCTCGGGAAAGGCGGCCTGCGCCCGGATCATGTCGCCGGCCTCGAGCGGGAAGGCCTCGAAACTGGTGAAGCTCAGACGCCCGGCGCAGCCCGCGTCGCGCCAGAGTTGCAGCGTTGCCAGCAGGTTGAGCCCGGTGCCGAAGCCCAGCTCGGCCACATGAAAGCCGTCCCGGAAGCGCTCCGGCAGGGCGTTCCCGGCAAGGAAGGTGTGGCGGGTCTCGGCGAGGCCGTTCTCGAGCGAGTAATAGGGGTCGTCGAAGCGGGGCGATACCGGCACCCCGCCGTCGCGCCAGATCGGCGCATCCGGCTGGTTGGTCATGGTGGTCTGTCCAAAATGGGTTTCGGCTTGAGCCTGCTGCGGTGGGCTCGCGGCGCGTTCGGGGCCGGTACGGACGGCGCCGAATTGCGATTCAGGTTCAAGGCGAAACGCTGTAGAACGGGCGCGACCATGGACGGGAGGCTTGGGAATGGCAAGTGTGGATGTGACCGTGCGCGGGGCGGGGATCTTCGGCCTCTCCATTGCGTGGAGCTGCCTGCGCGGCGGTGCGACGGTGCGGGTGGTCGACCCGTACGGACTTGGCGCGGGCTCGAGCGGCGGGCTGGTGGGCGCATTGGCGCCGCATGTGCCCGAGAACTGGAACCCCAAGAAGGCGTTCCAGCTCGAGAGCCTGCTGATGGCGGAAGCCTTCTGGCACGCGGTCGAGGCCGAGGGCGGCGTGTCCCCGGACTATGCCCGCAGCGGACGGCTGCAGCCGGTGGCCGACGACGCGGCGCTCGAGCTGGCGCGGGCCCGCGCCCTGACCGCGCGCGAACTCTGGGGCGACGCCGCGGTGTGGGAGCTGATCCGCGCCGACGATGCGGGCCCATGGGCGCCGCTCAGCCCCAGCGGCTGGCTGATCCGCGACACGCTGAGCGCGCGCATGTCGCCGCGCCGGGCCGGGGCGGCGCTGCAGGCGGCGCTGGCGGTGCGCGGGGTCGAGATCGTCCCCGAGGCCGAGGACGAGGGTGCGGTGCTCTGGGCCACCGGCTGGCGCGGGCTGCTGGATCTCTCGCAGGCGCTGGGCCGGCCGGCAGGCACCGGCATCAAGGGCCAGTCGGTGCTCTTGCGCCACGACGCGGGGGAGGTGCCGCAGGTCTTCGCCGGCGGGCTGCATATCGTGCCGCATCATGACGGCACCGTGGCGCTGGGCTCGACCACCGAGCGCGAGTTCGACGACCCCTCGAGCACCGACGACCAGTGCGACGCACTGGTCGAGCGCGCCGTGGCTGCGATGCCGGTGCTGCACGGGGCCGAGGTGGTGGAGCGCTGGGCCGGGGCACGCCCGCGCGCCCGCAGCCGGGCGCCGATGCTGGGGCCGTGGCCCGATCGGCCCGGACATTACATCGCCAACGGCGGCTTCAAGATCGGCTTCGGCATGGCGCCCAAGGTCGCCGAGGTCATGACCGCGCTGATGCTGGACGGGCGCGACACCATCCCCGACGGCTTCCGGGTCGAAGACTCGCTCTGACGCAGCGACGGGACGGTTCGGAAAACACGAAAGCCGGGGCGCGCGACCCCGGCTCTTCCAATGGCCTCAAATATCCCCGCCGGAGGCAGGCCGGACATCGCGGCCGGGCGCCGCTTCCGGTCTGTGCGCCTCAGTCGAACTTGCGCGAGGGCGCGAGAACCTTGGCCTCGCCGATCACCACCTTCTTGCCGTCCACCGAGCAATGGCAGTCGAGCGTCACCCGGCGCTTGGCGTGGTCGATGTCGACCACCGTCACCTCGGCATGCACCACGTCGCCGGGGCGCACCGGGCCGAGGAACTTCAGCGTCTGGCCGAGGTAGATGGTGCCGTGACCGGGAAGCTGCTCGCCGATCACCGCCGAGATCAGCCCGGCGGTCAGCATGCCATGGGCGATGCGGCCTTCGAAGATCGTGTCATGGGCATAGGCATCGTCGAGGTGCACCGGGTTCCGGTCGGTCGAGACCTCCGCGAACATCTCGATGTCGCGGTCCGTCACCTGTTTGCGCAGGTGCCGCGTCATGCCCATCTCGATATCCTCGATGCAGATCGTTCCACGCGGAAGATTGTCCAACATCTCAGCCTCCATGATCCTCGGTCCGGTAATAAATAAGCTCTACGCTACCGTTGCTGAGCAACTTTATTACTTCGCGACTGCAGAAAATCAAGAGGCAAATGGCCCGCCGGTGCCTGATCGGTACCAAAGTGGCATGGCAGGCCGGAATCGGCTCAGCGCAGGAAGCCGATGGAGTAGGTCGGCGTCACGCCTTCCCTGGCGAGGAACTCGAGCAGCAACTCCTCGTGCGGGTGGAGCTCGGTCGCGGTCTCTTCCGCGGCGAGCCCGCCGGTGATGAAGAGCGAATCGATGTCCTCGCCCACCGCGCCCAGGATATCGGTCTTCACCCCGTCGCCGATGGCGAGGATCGCGGGGTCGTCGAGATCCGGCGCCACCTCGAAGAGCCGCCGCCGCGCGAGATCGTAGATCGGCGGATGGGGCTTGCCGAAATAGAGGCTCTCGCCGCCCATCTCGGTGTAGAGCGCCGCCAGCGCGCCGGCGCACCACTCGCGCCTGTGGCCGCGGTCGACGACGATGTCGGGGTTGGCGCAGAGCAGCTTCAGCCCCTTCTGCTTGGCATAGAGGAACTGCGGCCGCATCGCCGCAGGATCGGCGGTGGCGTCGAAGAGCCCGGTGCAGACGATGCCCTCGGCCTCTTCCAGCGGCACGGTCTCGATCTCGACCGGGTCGGTGATGATCTTCAGCGGCTCGAAGAAGCTGCGCTCTTCCTCGAGGCCGATGAAGTAGACCTTGTTGCCGACGGCGCCGGTGAACATGGCGGCACGCGCCGAGTCGCCGGAGGTGGCGATGTTGTCCCACGCGTCCTCGGGCACGCCGAAGCGCTCGATCTGCTTGAACACCTCCTTGCGCGAGCGCGGCGAGTTGGTGACCAGAATGACGACGCCGCCGCTGGCGCGGTAGGCGCGCAGGGCCTCGATCGCCTCGGAATAGGCCTCGACGCCGTTGTGGACGCAGCCCCAGAGGTCGACGAACATCGCGTCGTACTGGTTCGATATTTCGGGCAGAGCGTGGATGATCCGGGTCATGATGGCCTCAGGGTCGAAGTTGGTGTCAGTGTGATGCGGGCGGGCGGCTCAGAGCCGCGCGGTCACCCGCCAGGCGAAGCGGCTGGTGGCGCCGGGGGCGAGGCTCTGGCTGAACGGGCGCTCGGCCACCTGCGGCGAGGCGCCGGTAGCGGCGGCCATGCCGTGCCACGGCTCGATGCAGAGGAAGGGCGCGCCGGGCGGCTGCCAGAGCGCGAGGTTGGGCAGGTTGTCGAATTCGAACTCCAGCGCCGGCCCGCCGGGCACGCCGTAGCGCAGCGCCTCGCCCGCGCCTTCGGGAAAGATCATCGCGTCGGCCTCGAACTGGTCATGCGCCAGCTCCAGCCTGCCCGCGGTGAAGGGCGAGGGCAGCCGGTCGGGCGGCAGGAGACCGCCGCTCAGCCGCGCCATGTCGGGCTCGGCGCCATTGGCGAGGGTGATCTCGTGTGGCTTCCCCGCGCCGCCGGGCAGGGGCCAGGCGAAGGCGGGGTGGAAGCCGAACCCGAAGGGCATCGGCTCGGCGTCGTCGTTGCTGATCTCGACCGCGACCTCGAGCGTGTCGCCGGCGAAGGCGTGGGTCACCGCGATCCCGAAGGCAAAGGGCCAGACGGCGCGGGTCTCGTCGCTGTCGCGCAGGGTGAAGCGGCAGCTCCGGGCATCGTGCGCGTCGAGGGTGAAGAGCGCGCGGCGGGCGAAGCCGTGCTGCTTCATCCCGGTCTCGAAATCGCCCACGGCGATACGGTCATCCGCGGCGCGTCCGACGATGGGAAAGAGGATGGGCGACCGGCCGCTCCACCACTGGGGATCGCCGTGCCAGAGCAGGTCGGCACCCTCGGCGGTCCGCAGGGTCTGCATCTCGGCGCCAAGCGGCGCCACGGTGGCGGACAGGGTGTCGCCCGAGATGCGGACGGGATCGGTTGGCATGGGCTTGTCTCGACGCGGTTTCTGCGGGCGGAGCATCGCCCAGCATGGGGCGGATGACCAGATGTCGGGGCAGTAAATTTCGCCTGTGCGGCGGGGCAGGGCGCCCGGGCAGGGACGGCTTCCCAAACGAGTAGCGGCATTCGCAAAAGAAAATGCCGGCCTCCTTGCGGGGGCCGGCACCGGATGCATCGATACGTCGCGAAAGCGCGGCGATCAGAGCTTGAGGTTCGGGATGATCTGCTTCTTGCGGGACATGATGCCCGGCAGGACCACGGTGTCGCCCGAAACGGTGGCGCCGAAGCTCTTCTCGGCCACGGTCTTCACCAGGTCGTTCGGGACCAGCAGGGTGGCCTCTTCCTTGATGATGTCCACCACGAAGAGCAGCACCTCGTCGACGCCATCCTCGGCCGCGACGGTCTTGAAGCTCTCCATCAGCGACGCCTTGCGGTCGAGCGGGATCTCGGGGGCGGTGGTCTCGAGCACGGAGACGCGGAACTTGGTGCCCTCGACCGCGTATTCCTTGCTGTCCATGCGGATCAGCTCGGCGTCGGAGAAGGCCGAGACGTCGGACTTGGCCGCGAACATCTTGGAGGCGAACTCGGAGATGTTGACGCCGAGGTCGGCGGCCAGCTTCTCGGCCACGGCCTTGTCATGGGCGGTGGTGGTCGGCGAGCGGAACTCGAGCGTGTCGGACAGGATGCAGGTCAGCGCCGCGCCCTTGATGGCCTCGGGCATCTTGGCGGCGTCGTCGCCCATCAGGTCGACCATGATGGTCGCGGTGCAGGCCAGCGGACGCACGGTGATGTCGATCGGGCCTTTGGTCTCGAGCCCGCCGACCAACTTGTGGTGGTCGATGATCGCGGTGATGTCGGCGGCGTTGATCGACGCCGGCAGCTCGGCCGGGTTGTTGGTGTCGACGATCACCACCGGGGCGCCTTCGGCCACGTCGGAGATGATCTCGGGCTTTTCCAGACCCCAGTGCGAGAGCATGAAGGCGGCTTCGGTGTTGGGCTCGCCCAGCAGCGCGGGCTTGGCGGCCTCGCCCTTCACCTCGTTCAGGTACCAGGCCCAGACGATGGGGCTGCCGGTGCTGTCGGTGTCGGGAGACTTGTGGCCGAATACCAGGGTGGTCATGAGGAAAGCTCCTTGGGTGCATATCGGATTTTCGCAGGCCTTGTAGCCGTGGCGCGATGCCTTGTCACCCGGCGAAATGCTGCACGCGCGAGGTGTGGGCGCAATCAGTTGCTCAATCGGATGGAACTCGCGCCTTCCTGCGGAGTTGGGATGCAACTCGGAGAATATGATCAGAGGATAGGATCAAATGAACGCCACGTTTCGCCCCGCCCAGATCGACGCCGCACTCGACGTTCCCCCGGACCCGCGCCAGCGCATGAGCGCCACGCAGGAAGAGCGACTGCGCGAGCTCTCCGAGCGCACCGGAGAGCCGTTCTACGAGGACCTCACAGTGCTTCAGGCAGAGCAGCGCATCGAGCTTCTCGAGGCCGTCGCCTACTGATCCGCGGCCCGGGGTTTTCCGCCCGGACCGACCCTCGCCGACCCGGATGGGCGCCTTTCCCATTTACGGCTCGTCGGACTCCTGATATTCGGCCTGCATCAGATTGTTCAGTATTGAACTAAATCGGGAGCGTCGCCGCAATGTCCGACACCGCACAGGAAAGCCTCCGCCAGGCGGCGCTGTTCTACCACGAGAACCCCAAGCCCGGTAAGCTCGAGGTCCGCGCGACCAAGCCGCTGGCCAACGGCCGTGACCTCAGCCGCGCCTACAGCCCCGGCGTCGCGGAGGCCTGTCTCGAGATCAAGGCCGACCCGCAGACCGCCGCCCGCTACACCTCGCGCGGGAACCTCGTCGCGGTGGTGTCGAACGGCACCGCGGTGCTGGGTCTCGGCAACATCGGCCCGCTCGCCTCGAAGCCGGTGATGGAGGGCAAGGCCGTCCTATTCAAGAAATTCGCCAATATCGACTGCTTCGACATCGAGCTCGACCAGCCCGACCCCGAGAAGCTGGCCGAGATCGTCTGCGCGCTCGAGCCCACCTTCGGGGCGATCAATCTGGAAGACATCAAGGCGCCCGACTGCTTCATCGTCGAGAAGATCTGCCGCGAGCGGATGAACATTCCCGTCTTCCATGACGACCAGCACGGCACCGCCATCGTCGTGGGCGCCGCCGCGACCAACGCGCTGCACGTCGCGGGCAAGGACTTCGAGGACGTCAAGGTGGTCTCGACCGGCGGCGGAGCGGCGGGCATCGCCTGCCTCAACATGCTGCTGAAGCTCGGGGTCAAGCGCGAGAACGTCTGGCTCTGCGACATCCACGGCCTCGTCTACGAGGGCCGAGCCGAGGACATGAACCCGCAGAAGGCCTGCTTCGCCCAGAAGAGCGACCTGCGCACGCTCGACGACGTCATCGACGGCGCCGACCTCTTCCTCGGCCTCTCCGGGCCGGGCGTGCTCAAGGCCGACCAGGTCAAGCGCATGGCCGATAGGCCGATCATCTTCGCGCTCGCCAACCCGACCCCGGAGATCATGCCCGACGACGTGCGCGCCGTCGCGCCCGACGCGATCATCGCCACCGGCCGTTCGGACTTCCCGAACCAGGTGAACAACGTCCTCTGCTTCCCCTTCATCTTCCGCGGGGCGCTGGACGTGGGCGCGACCGAGATCAACGACGCCATGGCGGTGGCCTGCGTCGAGGGCATCGCGGCGCTGGCCCGGGCCACGACCTCGGCCGAGGCGGCAGCGGCCTATCACGGCGAGCAGCTCACCTTCGGTCGCGACTACCTGATCCCCAAGCCCTTCGACCCGCGGCTGTCGTCGGTGGTGTCGAGCGCGGTGGCCAAGGCCGCGATGGAGTCGGGCGTGGCAGCGCGTCCGCTCGACGACCTTCAGGCCTACAAGGAGAAGCTCAACCAGAGCGTCTTCAAGTCGGCGCTGCTGATGCGCCCGGTGTTCGAGGCCGCCCGCACCGCCTCGCGCAAGATCGTCTTCGCTGAGGGCGAGGACGAGCGCGTGCTGCGCGCCGCGCAGGCGATCCTCGAGGAGACCACCGAGCAGCCGATCCTCATCGGCCGCCCCGAGGTGCTCGAGAGCCGTTGCGAGCGCATGGGACTCGAGATCCGTCCCGGCCGCGACTTCCACGTGGTGAACCCGCAGGACGACCCGCGCTACCGCGACTACTGGGAAACCTACCACCGGCTGATGGCGCGCCGCGGCGTGACGCCGGACCTCGCGCGGGCGATCCTGCGCACCAACACCACCGCGATTGCCGCCATCATGGTTCATCGCGAAGAGGCCGACAGCATGATCTGCGGCACCTTCGGCGAGTATCGCTGGCACCTCAACTACATCACCCAGGTTCTGGGCGGTGGCGGCTTCGAGCCGAATGGCGCGCTGTCGCTGATGATCCTCGAGGACGGCCCGCTGTTCCTCGCCGACACGCAGGTCTGGACCGAGCCCACGCCCGAGCAGATCGCCAAGACGGTGATCGGCGCCGCCCGCCACGTGCGTCGCTTCGGCCTGACGCCGCAGATCGCGCTGTGCTCGCGTTCGCAGTTCGGCAACCAGAACGACGGCACCGGCCCGCGGATCCGCGCCGCGCTCGACATCCTCGACAGCGAGACCCGCGATTTCGTCTACGAGGGCGAGATGCACGTCGACTCGGCGCTCGACCCCGAACTGCGCGAGCGCCTGATGCCGGGCAACCGTCTGCAGGGCGCCGCCAACGTGCTGATCTTCGCGCAGGCGGATGCGGCCAGCGGCGTGCGGAACATCCTGCGCCTCAAGGCCTCGGCGCTCGAGGTCGGCCCGATCCTCATGGGCATGAGCAACCGCGCCCATATCGTGACCCCCTCGATCACCTCGCGCGGACTGCTCAACATGGCCGCCATCGGTGGCACCCCGGTCGCCAGCTACGGCTGAGCGAGCACCGTCCGCGCCACCACCGCTGCCTCGTATCCGCGCAGGATCGGTGCGGCGGGCGGGGGCGGGACGATGGCCCCCGGCACATCGACCCCGGCCTGTGCCGATAGAGGTCTGCGCGCCGTCAAAGCGCGGCTGGCCGCTGCTCTAGATGCTCAGGACCCCGCCCGACTCGATCAGCTCGCCGGTGACCGGTGCGCCGAACTGGGGACGGAGGATCCTGTTCGTGGTGAGCAGCAGGCCGTGGGGCAACAGCGCGCCGTTGTGGGGCGTGACCTCTGTGTCCGAAGCGGCATGGCGTAGTTCCCCTCGCGACGAAGGGCCGGCCTGGCCGTGACCGAGGCGAATGGAGGGGGCGCCGCACGCGGCAAAAGTGATTCACGCACACCGCGACTTTGCCATTTCAGAGTTTGCCAATTCGCAAACGGACCAGAACTTTGCAGCTTTCCTTCATATTTTAGGGAGTTTGCAAATATTTGCCGAAGTTAGCGCTCTGTTAAGCGCGAAACCCTGCGATATTCTGACCTGCCATGCGGTAACATACTTGCTCGGTGCGGGGCTCATGCCTCATGACATTACCCAGATTTGAGAGGAGGAGCTTTCCCATGGGCTACAAGGACGTGTACGCGGCGTGGCAGGAGGATCCCGAGGGGTTCTGGATGGAGGCCGCCAGCGCCATCGACTGGGTCAAGGAACCGTCGAAAGCGCTGTTCGACAAGGGCGGCGACATGTACGAGTGGTTCTCGGACGGGCTGGTCAACACCTGCTGGAATGCGGTGGACCGTCACGTCGAGGCGGGCCGGGGCGACGAGATCGCCATCATGCACGAAAGCCCGATCACCCACGCCACCAAGGGCATCACCTATTCCGAACTGCGCGACCGCGTGGCGTCGCTGGCGGGCGCGCTCAAGATGCGCGGCATCGAGAAGGGCGACCGCGTCATCATCTACATGCCGATGATCCCCGAGGCGCTCGAGGCGATGCTGGCCTGCGCCCGGCTCGGCGCGGTGCACTCGGTGGTGTTCGGCGGCTTCGCGGCGCACGAGCTCGCGGTGCGCATCGACGACTGCACGCCCAAGGCGATCATCGCGTCGAGCTGCGGCCTCGAGCCCGGCCGGGTGGTGCATTACAAGCCGCTGCTCGACGAGGCCATCGCGCTCTCGACCCACAAGCCCGAGTTCTGCGTGATCTTCCAGCGCGCGCAGGAGGTGGCGAAGCTGGTCGAGGGCCGCGACTTCTCGTGGCACGGCTTCCAGTACGGCGTGAAGCCCGCGGAATGCGTGCCGGTCGAGGGCAATCACCCGGCCTACATCCTCTATACCTCCGGCACCACCGGCCAGCCCAAGGGCGTGGTCCGCTCTACCGCGGGCCATCTCGTCGCCCTGCAATGGACGATGAAGAACATCTACAACATCGGGCCGGGCGACCGGTTCTGGGCGGCTTCGGACGTGGGCTGGGTCGTGGGGCATTCCTACATCTGCTACGGCCCGCTGATCACCGGCGCCCAGACCATCGTGTTCGAGGGCAAGCCCATCGGCACCCCCCATGCCGGCGTGTTCTGGCGGATCATCCAGAACCACCGGGTGAAGAGCTTCTTCACCGCGCCGACCGCGCTGCGCGCCATCCGCCGGGCGGATCCGGACGGCGAGTGGATCAAGCGCTACAAGCTGCACGACCTGCAGGCGCTGTTTCTCGCGGGCGAGCGGGCCGACCCCTCAACCATCGAATGGGCGCAGAAGCACCTCGGCGTGCCGGTGATCGACCACTGGTGGCAGACCGAGACCGGCTGGGGCATCGCCGCCAACCCCATCGGCATCGAGCTGCTGCCGGTGAAGCTGGGCAGCCCATCTGTGGCGATGCCGGGCTACGACGTGCGCATCCTCGACGAGGGCGGCCACGAGCTGCCCGCGGGCGAGCTCGGTGCCATCGCCATCAAGCTGCCGCTGCCCCCGGGCACGCTGCAGACGCTCTGGCAGGCCGAGGCACGCTACAAGAAGTCCTACCTCAGCCAGTTCCCGGGCTACTACGAAACCGGCGATGCGGGCATGAAGGACGAGGACGGCTACCTCTACATCATGTCGCGCACCGATGACGTCATCAACGTCGCGGGGCACCGCCTGTCCACGGGCGCCATGGAAGAGGTTCTGGCCTCGCACCCCGACGTCGCCGAATGCGCGGTGATCGGCGTGTCGGACGCGCTCAAGGGCCAGCTGCCACTCGGCTTCATCTGCCTGAGCTCGGGGGTCGACCGCGACCATGCGGAGGTCTGTAAGGAATGCGTGAAGCTGGTGCGGGACCAGATCGGCCCGGTCGCGGCCTTCAAGCTGGTGACCGTGGTGGATCGCCTGCCAAAGACCCGCTCGGGCAAGATCCTGCGCGCCACCATGGTCAAGATCGCCGACGGTGAAGAGTTCAAGATGCCCGCGACCATCGACGACCCGGTCATCCTCGACGAGATCGGCGTGGCGCTGAAGGGGCTGGGCTACGCCTCGAAGGTGCCGGCCTGACCTGAATTTCCCGCCCGGACCCGGCGTTTTGGCCGTGTCCG
>NZ_JAATOS010000351.1:0-4219 GCF_011806505.1 Salipiger sp. HF18
GTTCTCCGTGGTGAGGATGTGGGCGTCAGACATCGGAGGGGACCTTTCCGCCGGTGGCGTCGGAGGTCATCCGGCTCTGGCCGAGGAACCGCAAACGCAGGGTCAGCGCCTTGACGGTGGGCAGAAGCCCCTTCGGCAGTAGCACGAGCACCATCATGATCGCGCCGAGGATGACGTAGTTTTTGAGAATGTGCAGCGTGCCGAGCTTCAGCGACAGCCACTGCAGCAGGATCACCGCGAGGATCGGACCGGCCAGCGTGCCGACGCCGCCCGCCATCACCCATTCCAGCGCCTTGGCCGACACCTCGAGCGAGAAGGCGTTGGAGTCGATGAAGGTCTGGTAGGTGGCTCACATTGCACCCGCCATGCCCGCGATGCCCGAGCCGATGGCGAAGACGATGACCTTGTGGCGGCGTACGTCGTAGCCCAGCAGCGAGGAGCGGGTCTCGTTCTCGCGCATGCCCACCGAGATGCGGCCGAAGTCGCTGGCGATGATCACCCGCAGGAAGACGTAGACCACGATCAGGATGCCCATGAACACCTGGAACATCTGCGCCGGGTCGAGCCAGGCGGCGGGGTCTCTGGGCACGTTGTGAATCGGGATCGAGGGGATGCCGTTGTAGTCGCCGAGCCGCGCGTCGCCGATGGAGTACTCGGGCCCCGCGGTGTGGTTGATGAGCTTCCGGAAGATCAGCGTCACCACCATTGTGACCACGCCCAGACAGACATCCGAGAGCCGCCCGTAGAACATGAAGTGGCCGAGCGCCGCGCCGAAGGCGGCGGGCAGGTTCATCGCGTGCGGGATCAGCTTCTCGACGGTCTGCGCGGGCGTCGAGCCCAGCGTGATCTCGTTGCGGTCGCAGGCGCCGCCCTCATAGAGCGTGTTGTAGAAATAGAGCATCTGGGAGCGGTGGAAGATCGGCCGGATGGGCTCGCGGCTGGCCGAGGTGATGCCGCCGTGCACGACGGCGACGCGGTCCTTCAGCGCCATTTGCGTGGCGTATTGCGAATAGAGCGACATGTTCGACTGCGGGTCGTAGACCACCGCCTCGACCTGCTTGCCGAGCAGGCCGCCCTGCGCGTTGATCTCGTCGATGGCGAGGTTGAAGACCTGTTTCATCGGGATGCCCGAGGAATCGAGCGGGCCCGAGAGGTCGTGCAGGCCGCCGACCTTGATGGTGTCGGTCTGTGCGCGCAGGATGGTCGGGGTCCCGAGCCCCGCGGCGGTCACGGCGGCCCCGATCGTCATGAGGAAACGGCGGCGATTGATCGTCGTCACTGTGGGTTGCTCCTGTTGGACGTTTGGTCTGGACCGCAGGTCAGCACGGAGTACTTTGAAAAGTTGATAGTGGAAAAATTAAGTAAAGTGATGTGGTGAAGTTTGCCTTGTTAATGGGCGGTCTTGCCCGGCGCCTGTCGGTTTTCGGGGTGGCTTCGCGCGGGATTGCGTGGATTTCGCCCCCCTGACGCGAGGTCCGGCGCGTAGCGGTCGCGCGATCTGTGGCAACCTGAGGGCGAGTGAAGGGCTTTTCCGCCGGGATCCGGCGTAATGGCCCAGAACTTCGGCATAGCGGTGCAGTTTCCGCAGTGCCGCGGGATTGCCGGGCCAACCGCACCGCATTGACGTTGCAGGCACCCCGAACTTCGGTCAAGCTGTGGGAACAGGCGTTGTGTAGTGACCAAGCCGTCATCGTGAAACGGCGGGCGCTGCAACTATCGAGAAAGGAAGCCGCATGAAACCGGCCGCCCGGCGCGAAATGATCGTACAGCTCGTGCAGGAGCTTGGCGAAGTCCATGTGGACGAGCTCTCCGACAAGTTCGACACCTCGCGCGAGACCATCCGCCGCGATCTGAACGAACTCGACGCCACCGGGCGCATTCGCAAGTTCCACGGCGGGGCGCGCAAGACCTCGGGCATCGCCGAGACCGGCCTCACCGAGGGGCCCTTCGACGCCCGCATGGCGACCTTCACCGCCGAGAAGACCGCCATCGGACGCCGTGCTGCCGAGCTCTTCGAAGAGGGCGCGGTGATCTTCGTCGACACCGGCTCCACCACCATCGCCTTCGCCCGCGCGCTGGCCCGGCGGCGGGGGCTCACGGTCATCACCAACTCCCCCGAGATCGCCGGCCTGCTGGCGCGGCCCGAGGGGCACCACCGGCTCTACCTGCTGGGCGGAGAAATCGCCGCCGAGGGGCGTGAGACGCTGGGGGCGCTCGCCATCGAGCAGCTGCACCAGTTCAAGGCCGAGCACGTGGTGCTGACCATCGGCGGCATGACACGGAACGAGATCATGGATTACGACCTGCGCGAGACCGAGCTCGCCCGTGCCATGCTCGGCCGGGCCGCCAGGGTCACGGTGCTGGCGGATCACTCCAAGCTCGACCGCGCCGCGGTGTTCGAGGTCGCGCCGCTTTCGGCCATCGACCGGCTGGTCACCGACCGCATGCCGTCCGAGGCCATGGTCACGGCGCTGGCCGACGCGGGCGTCGAGCTGGTGATTGCCGAACCGGTCTGACGACCGGCCCTCAGCCTTCCATCAACTGCCTGAGCAGGGTGATCGGGTGTGCCAGCGCGCGCCCGGCGACCTTGTCCGCCTGACAGCGGCACGAGAATCCGGTGGCGAGGATCGCGTCCGGGCCGGGCGCGGTGGCGTCGTCCCACGACTGGGCGAAGATCCGCTCCGAGGTCGCGCGGTTGCGCGTCTCGTGGCCCCAGGTGCCGGCCATGCCGCAGCACGAGGTGGCGGGCATGTCGAGCGTGATGCCGAAGCGGGCGAAGACCGCGCGCCAGCCATTCGACCCTGCCGCGCCGCGCACCCGCTCGCTGCAATGGGGCAGGAGCCGCACCGCCATCGCGCTGGGCGCGACCTGGGCCGTCGCCATGAGTTCGGAGAGCAGGTCCTGCGGCGCCATCACCTGCGGCAGGTCGGCGGCGAAATCGCTGCGGTAAGAGCCGAGGATCGCGGGTTCGATGCCCACCATCGGCACGCCCGAGGCGGCGAGCTGGCGCAGCAGCGCGCTCTGCGCCTCGGCCTGCCGGTCGGCGCCCTTGCGGCGGCCAAGCACCCGGCGCGCCTTGCCCGAGGGGCGGTAGGGCGCGACCCGCAGCCGCCGCCCGAGACGGTCGAGCACTGCGGCGAGGTCGGCCACGATCTGCGGCTCGAAGACCAGCGTGAAGGCATCGGGCACCAGCACCACGTCGCGGGCCGGGTCGAGCGTGGCGATCTCGGCTTCGCGCAGCGTCGGCAGGGCAGGACGCGTGACCGGGAAGGCGGGCAGGGCGGTGAGCCCCGCGCGTTTCAGCAGCGCCGCCCCGGGGCCCGTGGTGAAGAGGTTCACCAGCCGCGGCATCTTCGCGGCGAGCGGCATCAACGCCTCGAGATGGTCGAGCGCGTGGTCGCGCAGAGGGCGGGCGTGGCGGGCGTGGTAATCGTCGAGGAAGGCCGAGCGCAGCTTCGGCACGTCCACCCGGATCGGGCATTGCGTGGCACAGGCGGCGCAGGACAGGCAGCCGTCCATGGCCTCCTTTACCTCGGCCTCGAAATCGGCGTCGGCCTTGCCTTCGGGGCCGCCCTGCCGCAGCCACTCGCGCATCAGCGAGGCCCGGCCCTTGGGCGAATGCCGCCGGTCGCCGGTGGCCTTGTAGGAGGGGCACATCACGTCGCGCGGGTCGCGATTGAAGCAGGCGCCGTTGCCGTTGCAGGCGAAGGCCGAGGTGTTGGCGTCGCGCAGCGCCTGCGGCACCTGCCGGTCCATTTGGCCGCGCATTGGCACCTCGTCGATCTTCCACAGCGCGCCGTCGTCGGGGGTGGCGATCTTGCCGGGGTTGAGCTGGTTGCGCGGATCGAAGGCGGCCTTGATCCGCTGCAGTGCCGGGTAGAGCGGGCCGAAGACCTCGGGCACGAACTCGGAGCGCACGCCCTTGCCGTGCTCGCCCCAGAGCAGCCCGCCGTGCTGCCGCGCCAGCGCCGCCACCTGTTCGGTGACGCGGCGGATCATCGGCTCCTGCGCCGGGTCGGTGAGGTCGAGCGCCGGGCGCACGTGCAGCACGCCCGCGTCGACGTGACCGAACATGCCGTAGTCCAGCCCCTCGCGATCAAGCACGGCGCGGAAGGCGGCGATGAAGGGCTCGAGGTTCTCGGGCGGGACGGCGCAATCCTCGACGAAGGGGATCGGGCGCTTGGCGCCATCGGAGCGGCCCAGCAGCCCGACCGAGGCC
>NZ_JAATOS010000352.1:0-4211 GCF_011806505.1 Salipiger sp. HF18
CGGTGCAGATCCAGAACGCGGGCACCGTGGCGGGCAACCTCTGCAACGCCTCGCCCGCGGCGGATGGGGTGCCGGCGCTGCTGGCGCTCGACGCCTCGGTCGAGCTGGCCACGGGCACGGGCACGCGCGTGCTGCCGCTCGCGCAGTTCATCACCGGCCCGCGCGCAACGGAGCTGGCCCCGGGCGAAATCGTCACCGCGGTGCTGATCCCCGACGCCGCGGGCTCGGGCACCTTCCTCAAGCTGGGTGCGCGGCGCTACCTCGTGATCTCCATCGCCATGGTCTCGGCCGTGGTCGTGGTCGAGGCCGGGCGCATCGCCTCGGCGCGCATCGCGGTGGGCGCCTGCTCGCCGGTGGCGCGGCGACTGGGAGGGCTGGAAACCCTGCTCGCCGGCTGCGGGGCCGGTGCCGCCGAGCCAGTGATCCTGGGCTACGATTACCCCGAACTGAGCCCCATCGACGACGTGCGCGCCCGTGCCGGCTACCGCCGCGAGGCGGTGGCGACGCTGGTCGCCCGCGCCGTCGCTCTGGCCGTCGAAAAGGAGGCGTCCCATGTCGCTTGATGCACCGCAGGGCCACATCGGCTTCACCCTCAACGGGGCCGAGATCACCGTTCCCGCCGAACCCACCGTGCGCCTCTCGGAGCTGCTGCGCGAGGTCGCTGGGGCCCGTGACGTCAAGGTCGGCTGCAACGCCGGTGATTGCGGCGCCTGCACCGTGCTGGTCGACGGCGACCCGGTCTGTGCCTGCATGATGGCGGCGGGCCAGGTGCAGGGCCGCACCGTGGAAACCCAGGCCGGGCTGGTGGCCGACGATCCGCTGGCCGAGCGGCTGGCGCAGAGCTTCCAGCGCCATCAGGCGGCACAATGCGGCATCTGCACGCCGGGCATGATGGTCTCGGCCGTGGCGCTGTTGCGCTCGGGTGAGGCGCTGACCGAAGAGAGCGTCTCGGACGCGCTCGGCGGCGTGCTTTGCCGCTGCACCGGCTACCGCAAGATCATCGCCGCGGTGCTCGACGCCTCGGACACGGCACCGCTTGCCGAGGGCGGTGTGGGCGCGCCGATCGCGCGGCTCGACGGTTGGCCCAAGGTCTCGGGCACCGAGCGCTTCGGCGACGACGTGGCGCCGGGCGACGCGCTGGTGGTGAAGGCGATCCGCTCGCCCTACCACCGCGCTTCCTTCAGCTTCGGCGACCTCGAGCGCTTCACCGAAGAAAACGGCCTCGCGCTGGTGCTGACCGCCGCCGACGTGCCGGGCGAGAACCGCTTCGGCGTGATCCCCGGCTTCGAGGACCAGCCGCTCTTTGCCGAGACCGAGACCCGCTTCAAGGGCGAGGCCGTGGCAGCCGTCGTGGGCTCTGCCGAAGCGCTGGCCGAGATGGAGCCCTTCCCGGTGAGCTGGCAGGAGCTGCCCTCTGTGCTCACCCCCGAAGGTGCTGCCGGGGCCGCGCTGCTGCACGAGGGCCGCGAGGCCAACGTCATGTGCCGCGGCTACGTGGCGCGCGGCGATGCGGCGGGCGCCCTGGCCGGGGCGGCGCATGTGGTGTCGGGCGACTTCTCCACCGGCTTCATCGAACACGGCTACATCGAGCCCGAGGCCGCCTCGGCCCGGCGCGTCGGCGACCGGCTCGAGATCCGCTGCTGCACGCAGGCGCCCTACATGAACCGCGACGGCATTGCCTCGATCATGGGCATGTCGGCGGCGGACGTGCGCATCCTGCCGACCGCGGTGGGCGGCGGCTTCGGCTCCAAGCTCGACCTCACCGCGCAGCCCTTCGTGGCGCTGGCGGCGTGGAAGCTGAACCGCCCCGTGCGCATCGCCTACACCCGCATCGAGTCGATCTCGACCTCGACCAAGCGCCACCCGAGCCAGGTCCACATGGAGATCGGCGCCGACGCCGAGGGCCGCATCGTGGCCGCGCGTTTCGACGGCGTCTTCAACACCGGTGCCTATGCAAGCTGGGGCCCCACGGTGGCCAACCGCGTGCCGATCCACGCGTCCGGCCCCTACAAGACCCCCAACTATGAAGCCAGAAGCGCCGGCATCCACACCAACACCGCGCCCGCCGGTGCCTTCCGTGGCTTCGGCGTGCCGCAATCGGCGGTGGCGCAGGAACAGCTCTACGACATCATGGCCGAGAAGCTGGGCATCGACCGGCTCGAGTTCCGCCGCCGCAACTGCCTCGAGAACGGCGATCCGACCGTCACCGGGCAGGTCTTCGAGCGTGGCATGGGCATCGACGCCTGTTTCGACGCGCTGACCCCGCACTGGACCCGGGCGCTGGCCGAGGCCGCCGCCTTCAACGACACCAGCGCCGTGAAGAAGCGCGGTGTCGGCGTCGCGGCGGGCTGGTACGGCTGCGGGAACCCCTCGACGATCCGCGCGGGTATCACGCCCACAGGCGAGTTGCGCCTGCATCAGGGCGCGGTGGACATCGGGCAGGGCTCCAACACCGTCATCACCCAGATCTTCGCGCAGGCGCTCGGCGTCGCGGTCGCGGACATCACGCTGGTGGGTCCCGACACCGACATCACCCCGGACGCGGGCAAGACCTCGGCCAGCCGCCAGACCTACATCTCGGGCAACGCCGCAAGGCTCTGCGGCGAGGCGCTGCGGGCGCAGATCCTGCGGCTGGGCAACGTCTCGGAGGAGGCAGTGATCCGCCTTGGCGACGGCGTCATCGAGCTTACCGACGCGGGCAACACCGTGCGCGTGGACCTGTCGCACGAGGGCGAATACGCGCTGGAGGCGGTCGAGAGCTACGACCCGCCGACCTCGCCGCTCGACAAGAACGGGCAGGGCGATCCCTACGCGGTCTTCGGCACCGCGGCGCAGATGTGCGAACTGGAAGTCGACACCGCGCTCGGCACCGTGAAGCTGCTGCGCATCGTCGCCGCCCATGACGTCGGCAAGGCCATCAACCCGCTGCTGGTCGAGGGCCAGATCGAGGGTGGCGTGGCACAGGGCATCGGGCTTGCGCTGATGGAAGAGTTCCTTCCCGGCCGCACCGAGAACCTGCACGACTACCTGATCCCCACCATCGGCGACGTGCCCCCAATCGAAAGCCTGATCGTCGAGTCGGGTGACATGCACGGCCCCTACGGCGCCAAGGGGCTGGGCGAGCACTGCCTCATCCCCACCGCGCCCGCCGTTCTCAACGCCATCGCGCATGCCACCGGCGCGCGCATCCACCATCTGCCCGCAACGCCCGACAAGGTGCGCGCGGCGATCCTCGCCGTGGGGACGGGCGCATGATGCTCGACGCCGAAGACCAGAAGACGGCCGCAGGAAAGGCCCCCGAGATGACCGAAAAGACCCTGACCGGCACCTTCGCCGGGATCGACGTGGGCGGCACCTTCACCGATCTCGTCTACTACGACAGCAAGGCGCGGGGGGTGAAGCTCGCCAAGGTGCCGACGACGCTCGACAACCAGTCGAAGGGCGTTCTGGCAGCGCTGGACGCGGCGTCGGTCGATGCCGCTGCGCTCGACCTGATCGTGCACGGCACCACCACCACGACCAACGCGGTGCTGGAACGCCAGCTCTGCAAGACCGGCCTCGTGACCACGCTGGGCTTCCGCGACGTGCTCGAGCTCGGGCGCCGCACGCGGCCCCACGCCTACGGCATGACCGGCCAGTTCCGCCCGATCATCCCGCGCGATCTGCGGCTCGAGGTGCCGGGACGGATGCTGGCGGACGGCTCGGAATACGCGCCCCTCGACGAGGTCGCCCTGCGCGCGGCCCTGGCTGACCTCGTCGACAAGGGCTGCGAGGCGCTGGTCATCCACTTCCTGCACTCCTATGCCAACCCCGCGCACGAGCTCCGCGCCCGCGAGATCGCCCGCGAGATCTGGCCCAACGGCAACATCACCATGGGCCACGCGCTGATCTCGGAAAGCCGCGAGTTCGAACGCGGCGTCACCGCGGCGGTCAACGCCAGCGTCCAGCCGCTGCTGCGCCGCTACGTCGAGCGCCTCGCCGACAAGCTCTCGGAACGCGGCTACGACCGTGACCTTCTGGTGATGAACGGCAACGGCGGCATGGTTTCGGCCCGCATCGTCGCCGAGGAGGCCGCCAAGACGGTGATGTCGGGGCCCGCCTCGGGCGTCATGGCCGCCGCCTATACCGGGCGCCGCGCCGGCATTCCCGACCTTCTGACCTATGACATGGGCGGCACCTCCACCGACGTCGCGATGATCCGTGGCGCCGAT
>NZ_JAATOS010000353.1:0-4207 GCF_011806505.1 Salipiger sp. HF18
TCGACTTGCCCACCCCCGAGGATCCGACGAAGGCCACCGTCCGCCCCTTGCCGCACCAGTCGCGCAGCACCTGGCCGGGTTCGTCCCCCCGCGCGTCCAGCGCCACCACCGCGACCCGCTCCGAGATCGCGCGGGCGGCATCTGCATAGCTCCCCGGGTCCTCCGCGAGATCGGTCTTGGTCAGCAGGATGACGGGCTCGATATCCGCGTCAAAGGCCATGGCGAGGTAACGCTCCAGCCGCGCCGGGTTGAAATCCTGGTTGCAGGAGGTCACCACGAAGAGCGTGTCGATGTTGGCGGCGATGAGCTGCACCTGCCAGTCCGACCCGGGCGCGCGGCGCTTGATCAGGCTGCGGCGCTCGAGCACCCGGCTGGCCTTTGGCCGTTCGCGGTCGAAGAGCAGCCAGTCGCCCACGGTGGCGTCGATGCCCGGCGGGATGATCTCGTCAATGCCCTCGCCCACCACCTGCAGCCCGCTGCGGTGCACGGCGGTCACCCGCACCGGCGGCGTCTCGGTGAGATCGGTCGCGTCGATCTGCCCGGCAAAGAACGCGCCCCAGCCGAGCGCCTCGATGGCCGAGAGCGCAGGCTCGGGCTGGCGCTCGGGCGCGGCACCCGGAAGGAAGGCTGAGTAATCTCGGACCATGGGCTGTCACACTGTGGGCAGACTCGTTCGCGGCGCAGCATGCCACAGCGGGCCGGTGGCTCAAACGGTTTCAGCCCCGCACCCTCGCACACGGCCCCGATTTGGGCGTGGCGCCCTAGAACGGGTCGAGCTGCGACACCCGCTTCACCGCGTCGAGAAAGGCATAGATCTCCTGCTGCGGCGGATCCTTGTCGAGCGCCTCTTCCAGCACCACGCTGAAACAGCAGAGAATGACCGCCGCGGTGGTCAGCTGCCGCAACGCGGTGAGCCCGAAGAACTGCCGCGACACGGCCTCGGCCAGCCGTCCGACCTGACGCCGCAGCCGCGACGGCGCGGGCCGGACCAGCGCCCCGCGCGCCCGTCGCTGCACCAGCGCGGCAGCGGACAGGTCCTCGACCATCGCGGCGCCGGCACGCGAGGCCGGGTTGCGCTTCCAGCCGGTGGTGATCTGGCGGCAGTGGTGGAAGGTGAAGGCGCTGCTGTCGAAGAGCCCGTTGAAAGCGAAGCCCTCGAGCGAATGCGGCCGCCATTGCGTCTGGCCCACCGGCCCGGAGGGACGCACGCACCACTTGTGCGGACAGGGCGCCTCGCCCGGTCGTCGGAAGACATGGTCGGCATGGCGCACCACCGCGGTCTCGGGGGCCACGCGGGCATGGCGCCAGACGCCCCGGAACCGGGTGTAGCCGAAGCGCGAAAGCGCCGCCGCGTCGAAGACCGTGTCCTCGCCCCGCGACAGCACCAGCTCGTCGATGTCGCAGAAAAGCACCGCGCGGGCCTCCTGCAGGTAGCGCAGCCGCACGGCGTTGAGCGCGCAGGTCTGCAGGAACAGCTCTCTGTTGGCGTGCGGCTTGATCCCGCGCGGGCCGAAGGGCAGCTCGGTGCGCAACACCAGTGGGTCGAGCCCCGCCCGTTCGAGACACGCCTCCAGCTCTGCGACGCCATAGGCCGAGGAGCCGTTGTCGATGAAGGCAATGGCCTCGGCGCCCTGGCTCTCGGCGTGGAAGCGGGCGAAATCCTCGATCCAGACGAGGTCGTTGTCGCGCGACATGGTGACGATGACGTTGCGGTCCCGGAAGCGCTCGGGCTCGGTCTCCCGCACGCTGCTCTCGACGCGGTGCCCGTCGATCTCGAGCGCCACGCTCTCGGGGCGCTGCGGACTTTTCAGGGTCACGACGCTGTGGCGGTAGAAGCTGCGCACCGAGGCCCTGACGGGCCGGCCGTCTAACGTGAGCCGCCCGCGCTTCAGCAGGGCGGCAAGGTTGTTGAGCCGCGAGCAGGTGAGCGTGACGGCACCGTTCTGCCAGACCGCGTCCATCCAGAGCGTCGTCGCGTCGAAGGCGGCGTCATAGCCCGGCGTCCGGTAGCCCGGGGCGACCCGCGAGCGCCGCCGGAAGGGCGTGTCCTGCAGGCTGCAGGTCGAGAAATCTGAGATCACGTCCACGCTTGGCTCCGTCTGAACCGCCCTTGCGGCGCTGGCGTGACCATAGGTCGCGCGCAGCGGACTGCAACGGGCGAAACACGGCACAGGCGCCGAGCCGCGCAAGGGCGCAGGCACCGAACGGCCCGCCCGGGGGGCGGGCGGGGCGCCGGGCAGGACTTACGGCAGGGTCACCCGGTAGAACGGCGCCTTTGCCTCGTCGGATGAGGCGAAGGGCCCCGGCGCCGGCGTGTCGACCTTGAGGGTGCATTCGACGCAATCCGGCGCCTTGGCCATCACCCGTTCCGCCCAGAGCGCAACCGCGGTCTGGAGCCGGGCCGGGTAGACCCGCAACACCGTGGTGGTGCCGCGCGGCGCCTCGTAGAGCCGCACGTGGCAGGCGGTGACGATGCCGAAGAACCCGGGTCCGCCGCCGCGCGCAGCTCAGAACACGTCCGGACGCTCGGTGGCACTGGCGGTGATCAGCGTGGCGTCGGCCATGACGACTTCAACCGCCAGCACCGAGAAGCAGGCGATGCCCCACGCCGCGGCATTCCAGCCGATGCCGCCGCCGAGCAGGTGGCGACTGACCGTGACCGCGCCGCAATGCGCGGTCGGGAAGGCCAGCCCGTGCCGGTCGAGCGCGGCGGCGAGGCGGGTGTTGGTGTCCGCCGCCCCGCGGCGACACCGTCATGCCCGCCTCCGCGGCATAGCGCACGGCCTCCTGCACGAAGGTGGCAGAGGTGGCCCGCACGATTGGCGAGGCCCGCCGCTCGGGCTCGCGTAGACCTTGATCCCGATTGGCCGATGGCCGAGGAGACATGGGCAATCTCAAGCGGGTAGATTTCTGCCATGAGAATAAGGACGGGTAAAAAGAGATGCCGAGGCCTCGGTTCTCTCTTTAGCTTCAATTTCTTACAGGAGAAAAGTGGCAGCCCGTAGGGGAATCGAACCCCTCTTTCCAGGTTGAAAACCTGGCGTCCTAACCGATAGACGAACGGGCCATATCCGAAGCGTGACGCGGGTTTTAGGGAATTGCGGTGGCAGCCGCAAGACATATTTTCAGATTTTTCGCGGATCCCGAGACTTATCCGAGAACCCACTTTTTCCCTTACCAATCAATGTCTTGCCGAAACCGCACCCAAGCTCACGCCGGCGCGGCATCCTCCAGCCGCAACTGCACCGCGCGGCGACCGTTCCACTCGTTGATCTCGAGCCGCCCGGCCATCTGGAATCGTTGCCCCTTGTGATCGGTCAGCGCCTGCCCCAGCGGCCCCTCGAAGGCGCCAAAGCAGATCGCGTCGAGCCGCGCGCCCAGCCCGTCCCCGAGGGAGAGCTTGAGATGCCCCGAGCCCACCTGCTTGGCAAAGCTCACCTGCACGTCCGGGAAGGCAAAGCGCGGCGACGGCGCACCCGCCCCGAAGGGCCCTGCCCGCTCGAGCATCTCGCAAAGCTCCACCGTCGCGGCGCCGGGCATCAGCATGCCGTCGAGCCTGAGGTCGGCAGCCCCCCCCTTGCCCGCCCCCTGCTTCGCCAAGAGCTCCGCCAGCCGCGCCATCGCCGCCTCGAGCTGCGCCTCTGCCACAGTCAGCCCCGCCGCCATCTTGTGACCGCCGCCCTTCAGCAGCAGCCCCTCCGCCACGAGCCGCTGCACGCTGGCGCCGAGATCCACGCCCGAGACCGACCGCCCCGAGCCCTTGCCCTCGCCGCCGTCGAGCCCGATCACCACGGCGGGCCGGTTGGTCATCTCCTTGAGACGCGAGGCGACGATGCCCACCACGCCCGGGTGCCAGCCGTCGCCCGCGGCCCAGACCAGCGGCGCGTCGAGCCCGCGTGCCTCGGCCTGCGCCAGCGCCGAGGCACGCACCGCCTCCTCGACCTCGCGCCGCTCGGTGTTGAGCCGGTCGAGCCGCTCGGCCAGCGCCTCGGCCTCATGACGATCGCGCGAGGCCAGCAGGCGGGCGCCGATGTCGGCCTGCCCGATGCGGCCGCCGGCGTTGACCCGCGGCCCGAGGACGTAGCCCAGGTGATAGGAGCTCGGCGCCGTGTCGAGCCGCGCCACGTCCGACAGCGCCACCAGCCCCGGCCGCTGCCGCCGCGCCATGACCGCGAGGCCCTGCCGCACCAGCGCCCGGTTGACGCCG
>NZ_JAATOS010000354.1:0-4178 GCF_011806505.1 Salipiger sp. HF18
TCGCCGCTGTAGCCGCTCATGTAATCCGCGCCGCCGCGGCCATCGAGCACGTCGTCGCCGCTGTTGCCGTAGATGCTGTCGTCGCCGTCACCGCCGCTTATGGTGTCGTCGCCGGTGCCGCCGTTCAGCAGGTTGTTGCCGGAGAAGGCGTTGATGAAGTCGTCGTCGCTGCCGCCGTAGACCGTATCGTCGCCCGAGTTGGTGATGATCTCGTCGTTGCCCGAGCCGCCGACGATCATGTCGTCGCCCGCGCCGCCCACCAGCGTGTCGTTGCCGGTGTAGCCGCTGATGTAGTCGTCTCCGTCGCCGCCCTCGACGCTGTCGTGCCCGGAGTTGCCGTAGAGGCTGTCGTTGCCCTCGTCGCCCTCGATGGAGTCGTTGCCGGTCCCGCCGCTGATGAGGTCGTTGCCCTCGTCCCCCTCGAGACTGTCGGCGCCGCCACCGCCGTAGATGGTGTCATCGCCGCTGTCGCCCTCGATGCTGTCCATCCCGGTGTAGCCGCTGAGGTAATCGTCACCGTCGCCGCCGTCGAGCGTGTCATTGCCTGAGTTGCCGTAGAGCGAGTCGTTGCCGCCCTCGCCGTCGAGGTCGTCGTTGCCGAGCCCGCCCGAGTAGTATTCCGGCGCATCGGTGCCCTCCCAGACGTCGTCGCCGTCCCCGCCGAGCGCCATCGCGAGCAGCGAGGCGCTGCGCTCGTTGTCGTCACTGGTCACGGCGATGGCGGCCAGCGCCGCGGTCTCCTCGGTCTGCGAAGCGGTCTCGCCGAACTGCTCCGAAAAGTTCAATTCAAGGTTGAGGGCTTCAGGCTTAGCGCTGTCCATGTCTCCGGGCTCCGATATGCGAAAGGCGAACGAATTCAGGGGTGGTAGTAGGAGAATGGGTAGCGGTGCCATCGGCAGCTGTCAAACTGCGCTGCAGCATGACGGCACCGCCAAGCGGGTTCCGGCCCGAGGGGGGCGGCAACGCGTCGGAAGGGGCGATGATTGCGCCGTCACGGGCCGTTTCACGGCAAGACAGCTATACATCCGGGCGCGCCTGTCCTAGAAAGCGGACCGAACGACAAACACCTGAGCGGGCAAGACCAACCATGTCAGAAGATTTCGAACTCGACACCGATGACCTAAAGCGCCGCATGGATGGCGCCATGTCGAACCTGCGCACCGAATTCGCCTCGCTTCGAACCGGGCGTGCCTCGGGCTCGATGCTGGAGCCGGTGCAGGTCGAAGCCTATGGCCAGATGACCCCGATCAACCAGGTCGGCACCGTGAACGTGCCCGAGCCGCGCATGGTCACCATCAACGTCTGGGACAAGGGCCTCGTGGGCAAGGTCGAGAAGGCGATCCGCGAGTCGGGTCTGGGTATCAACCCCCAGCTGAATGGCACCATCATCATGCTGCCGATCCCCGAGCTCAACGAAGAGCGCCGCCGCGAGCTGACCAAGGTCGCCGGTCACTACGCCGAGCACGCCCGCGTCGCGATCCGCAACGTGCGCCGCGACGGCATGGACCAGGTCAAGAAGGCCAAGGCCGACGGCATGGCCGAGGACGATCAGAAATTCTGGGAATCCGAAGTGCAGGACATCACCGACCTCTACATCAAGAAGGTGGACGAGGCGCTCGAGCACAAGCAAGAAGAGATCATGCAGGTCTGATCGGCGTGCGGGTGCCAGGGACCAAGGGAGTGGACCGCGTCATGCCCAAACCCATCCGCGAGGGGAACGGACCTCGGCACGTCGCCATCATCATGGATGGCAACGGTCGCTGGGCCCAGCGGCGTGGGCGCCCGAGACTGTTCGGCCACCATGCCGGGGCGAAGCGCGTTCGCGAGATCGTCGAGGCCTGCCCGGACCTCGGCGTGCGCTACGTCACGATCTTCGCCTTCTCTACCGAGAACTGGAGACGCACCCAGTCCGAGGTGGCGGGGCTGATGAGCCTGTTCCGGGTGCGGCTCGACAAGAAACTGGTGTCGCTGATGGACGAGCTCGAGCTCATGACCTCGGGCTGCACCGGCGTGAACCTCACCATCGCCATCAACTACGGCGGCCGTGACGAGGTGGCCCGCGCCACGCGGCGGCTGGCGCAGGACGTGGCGGCGGGCAAGCTCGACCCGGATGCGGTCAACGAAGAGACGCTTCCCAAGTACCTCGACACCTGCGTGCTGCCCGACCCGGATCTGGTGATCCGCACCTCGGGCGAGGCGCGCATCTCGAACTTCCTGCTCTGGCAGTCGGCCTACGCGGAATACGAGTTCATCGACACGCTCTGGCCGGACTTCTGCGCCGAGGAGTTCGGCCGACTGGTCACCGCCTATGGCAACCGCGAACGGCGCTACGGGGGCGTGAAAGCATGAACTCCTCGCGTTGGACGGACCTGCGGCCACGGGTGATCTCGGCGGCGGTCCTCATTGCACTCAGCCTGATCGCGGTCTGGGTCGGAGGCATCGCGTGGCGGGCCTTCATCTCGCTCGCCTGCGGCATCATGGTGTGGGAGCTGGTGCGCATGGTCGACACCGCCCGCGACAAGTCGGCGCCGGTGCTGGGCGTGCTGGCCGGGGGCTGCGCGCTCGCCGCCGCCTACCTGCCACCCGCCTTCGCGCTGCCGCTGCTGCTGCTGCCCTCGATGGCAGGCTTCGGCCGGATGGAGCGCGGCGGGGTGACCTATGCGGTCTTCACCGCTCTGATTCTGCTCGCGGGCTATGGTTTCATGAAGCTGCGCGCCGATCTCGGGCTGGTCTGGATGCTCTGGCTGGTCTGCGTCGTCGTGATCACCGACGTCGGCGGCTATTTCGCCGGTCGCGCGTTCGGCGGGCCGAAACTCTGGCCGCGCGTCTCGCCCAAGAAGACCTGGTCCGGCGCCATTGCCGGCTGGGTCGGTGCCGCGCTGGTGGGTCTTCTCTTCGCGGGCACCACCCACGCCGGGATCGGGCTCATGGGTATTTCGGTTGCCATCTCAATGGCGAGCCAGATCGGCGATATGGCCGAGAGCACGGTCAAGCGACGGGCAGGGGTCAAGGACAGCTCGGCCCTCATCCCCGGCCATGGCGGCCTGCTCGACCGCTTCGACGGAATGCTGGGTGCGGCGCTGTTCCTGCTGCTCGCCGGGCAAGTCGTGGACTTTCCCCCGGGGTTTTGATGCGACGTATCTCCATTTTCGGCGCGACCGGGTCCATTGGCCAGAACACCATTGACCTGATCGCCCGCAATTCCGCCGCCTATCACGTGGTGGCGCTCACCGGTGGCCGCAATGTCGCGCAGCTGGCCGAGGACGCGCGCCAGCTCCGGGCCGAGATCGCCGTCACCGCCGACGAGGCGCTGCTGCCTGACCTGCGCGAGCGCCTTTCGGGCACCGGCATCGAGGCCGCCGCCGGTGCCGAGGCGCTGGTCGAGGCGGCGCGCCGTCCCGCCGACTGGGTGATGTCGGCCATCGTTGGCGCCGCGGGGCTGCCTCCTGGGCTGGCCGCGCTCGAGACCGGCGCCACGCTGGCGCTTGCCAACAAGGAAAGCATGGTCTGCGCCGGGCCGCTGGTCATGGGAACCGCCAAGGCCCATGGCGGCGCCGTGCTGCCCGTCGACAGCGAGCATTCCGCCGTCTTCCAGGCGCTCATTGGCGAAGATCTCGACGCCGTCGAGCGCGTGATCATCACCGCCAGCGGCGGCGCCTTCCGCGACTGGCCGCTCGAGAAGCTGGCCGAGGCCACGCCCGAGCAGGCCGCGACCCATCCCAACTGGGACATGGGGCAGCGGATCACCATCGACTCGGCCTCGATGTTCAACAAGGCGCTCGAAGTCATAGAGACCAAAGAGTTTTTCGACATCGACCCCGAGCTGATCGAGGTCGTGGTGCACCCGGAATCGATGATCCATGCGCTGGTGGGGTTCCGCGACGGCGCGCTGATGGCCCATGTCGGGCCCCCGGCAGGAACTGCCGGTCGAGCGGCTCGACCTCGTCAAGCTGGGCCAGTTCACCTTCCGCGCCGCCTGCGAGACGCGCTGGCCGGCGCTGCGGCTGGCGCGCGAGGTGATGCGCACCGGCGGGCTCTCGGGGGCGGTGTTCAACGCCGCCAAGGAGCGCGCGCTCGACGCCTTCATCGAAAAACGCATTGGATTCACCCGCATGGCCGCCGTCGTCGAGGAGACACTAAACCGTGTTTCCGGCGAGGGGAGCTTCATTCATGCCGGG
>NZ_JAATOS010000355.1:0-4172 GCF_011806505.1 Salipiger sp. HF18
GCCCAGTTCGAACGCGCCGCCCTGCTCGAGAAGCGGGTGCGCGAGCGAACGCTCGAGCTTGAGCGCACGCTGAACCTGCTGCACGAGTCCAACGCCCAGCTTGCGCGGGCCAATGACGAGACCGAGGCCGCCCGCCGCAACCTCGCCGACGCCATCGAGACGGTCTCCGAGGGCTTTGCTCTGTTCGACGGCAACGATCTTCTGGTGATGTGCAACTCGCGCTTCTGCCGCGATTTCCGCGACACCGTGCGCGACCTGCGCCCCGGGCTGTCCTTCGAGGACTACGTCGACCGGGTGAGCCGCTCGCGCTACCTGTCGCTGCCCGAAGGCACCAGCGCCGAGGCCTGGGCCCGCGACCGGATGCGCAAGCACAACGACCGCCGCGTGCTCTTCAACGTGCGCCACGGACAGGACCGGTGGCTGCAGGTCTCCGAGCATCGCACCGCCAACAGCGGCACGGTGATCCTGCAGACCGACGTCACCGACATCATCCGGCTCGAGCGGCAGGAACGGCTGAAGCTGAAGGACAAGCAGACGCGGATGATCCGCGCCACGCTCGACCATCTCGACCAGGGCGTCTGCATCTTCGACGAGACCGCCCGGCTGGTGGCGTGGAACGAGAAGATCGGCACGCTGCTGAACCTGCCCGCGCGGCGTCTGCATCTGGGCGCCTCCTTCGAGGGGCTGAACGGGCTGCTGGAGCCTGAATTCCATTTCGCCAGCGACGGTGCCCGCGAGGGCTTTCGCCATTGGGCGGAACAGTCCGGGCGGCGCGGGCCGATCAGCTTCGAGCTGACCCGCGACGTGGGCACGGTGCTGCAGGTCTTCGGGCGCGGCATGCCCGACGGCGGCTTCCTGTTCTCCTGCACCGACGTCACCGCCGAGCGCGAGGCGGCGCGGCGGCTGACCGAGGTCAACGAGATGCTCGAGCAGCGGGTGATGGAACGCACGCTCGAGCTCGAGGATGCGCTGTCGGCGGCGGAACGGGCCAATGCCTCGAAGTCACGCTTCGTTGCCGCGGCGAGCCACGACCTGCTGCAGCCGCTGTCCGCCGCCAAGCTCTTCATCTCCTCGCTCGCGGACCGGATGGGCAACGACGGCGACCGGGCGGTGCTGGGCAAGGCGGAGTCGGCGCTGACCTCGGCCGAGCAGCTGATCGATGCGCTGCTCGACATCTCGAAGCTCGAGTCCGATGCGCTGAAGTTCGACATCCGGCCCGTCGCGCTGCGCGAGATCATCGGGCCCCTCCGCGACGAGATGGAGGTGCTCGCGGCGCGCAAGGGCCTGAAGCTCCGGATGATCGACAGCGGGCTCACTGTCGAGAGCGACCCGTCCTACCTGCGCCGGGTGGTGCAGAACCTCGTCGCCAACGCCATCCGCTACACCGACGCAGGCCGCGTCGTCGTGGGGATCCGGCGCCGTGGCGGCGCTGCCCGGATCGAGGTCTGGGACACCGGCCCCGGCATCGCCGAGGAGGACCAGTCGACCATCTTCGAGGAGTTCAAGCGGCTTGACACCCGCGCCTCGAGCAACGACGGGCTGGGGCTCGGGCTTGCCATCGTCGAGCGAGCCTGCGCCCGGCTCGGGCACCCGCTGGGGCTCTGGTCCGAGCCCGGGCGCGGCTCGTGCTTCATGGTGAGCCTGCCGGTGGTCGGCGGCGCCGTGCCGTCGCGGCCCACGGTCGCCGGGCCTGCGCGTCCGAGCGGGCTGGCGCAGGCGGGGCTGATCGTGCTGCTGGTCGAGAACGACCCGCAGCTGCGTCGCGCCATTACCGTGCTCATGGAGAGCTGGGGCGTCAACGTGATCGAGGCCGAGGACGCGGCCAGCGCACTCGACCTGCTGCAGGATCTCGAGATCACCCCGGACGCGCTGTTGCTCGATTACCAGCTGGGCGCGGGCATGACCGGCACACAGCTCTTCGGCGAGATCACCACGCGGCTCGGCCGCCTGCCCTGCGCCATCGTTTCGGCCGACCGCTCGGAGGCGCTGCGCGAAGCCTGCGCGGCGTTGCAGATCGAGCTCTTGGCCAAGCCCGTGGACCGGCATCGGCTGGGGCGGTTCTTCGACGCGGTGGTGCGGGGGACGCTGGCGGCGGAGTGAGCGGGCTTGGGCGCGGACCCCGGGGGCGAGCCTGGTGGCCGGTGTTGCCGGGGGCGCTGCCCCCGTCCGCTGACGCGGACTCCCCCGGAGTTTGTCGGGCAAGATGAAGGGGCGGCTCAGCGCGCCTTGAAGAGGCTGCCGAGGATGCCCCGGACAAGGCGTTTTCCGGTGGTGCCGGAGAGCTCCTTCAGCACCGCCTGCCCCAGCGCCTCGCCCACGGATTGCGGCGCACCGTAGCGGGTCCGGCGACTGCGGGGTGTTTCGCGACGCGGGCTCGGTTCGTAGCGGCGGGCGTGGCTGTGTTCGCGGTCCGGCTCCACAGGCGTCCGCTCGGTGCTTTCCGCGGCTTCGGCAGCGGCGGTGGCGCGCGCCTTCAGCATCTCGTATGCGGAGTGGCGGTCGATGGCGGTGTCGTATTTGCCGGCGAGCGGCGAGGCGGCGAGGGCGTCCTTGCGCTCGGCCGCGGTGATGGGACCCAGCTGCGACGAGGGTGGCCGGATCAGCGTGCGCTGGACGATGCCCGGCACGCCCTTCTTCTGCAGCATCGAGGTCACCGCCTCGCCGGTGCCGACCTCGCGGATCGCAGTCTCGGTGTCGAAGGCGGGGTTCGGGCGGTAGGTCTCGGCCGCCTGCCGGAGCGCCTTCCTGTCGCGCGCGGTGAAGGCGCGCAGCGCGTGCTGCACCCGGTTGCCGAGCTGGCCGAGGATGTCCCCGGGGATGTCGTCGGGATCCTGCGTGACGAAATAGACCCCTACGCCCTTGGAGCGGATCAGCCGCGCCACCTGCTCGACCTTGTCGACCAGTGCCTTGGGGGCGTCGTCGAAGAGCAGGTGGGCCTCGTCGAAGAAGAACACGAGCTTGGGCTTTTCGGGGTCGCCGACCTCTGGCAGGTCCTCGAAGAGCTCGGAGAGCAGCCAGAGCAGGAAGGTCGCGTAGAGCCGGGGTGCGCCCATGAGCCGGTCGGCGGCGAGGATGTTGACCTGCCCGCGCCCGTCGTTGCCGGTGCGCATCAGGTCGGCAAGCTCGAGCGCGGGCTCGCCGAAGAGCTGCGTGCCGCCCTGGTTCTCGAGCACCAGCAGGCGGCGCTGGATCGCACCCACCGAGGCGGTGGAGATATTGCCGTAGCGCAGCGACAGCTCCTCGCGGTTCTCGCCCACCCAGACCAGCAGCGCCTGCAGGTCCTTGAGGTCGAGAAGCGGCAGCCCCTGCTCGTCGGAGAGCCGGAAGGCGATGTTGAGCACCCCTTCCTGCGCCTCGGTAAGTTCGAGCAGGCGGCCGAGCAGCAGCGGACCCATCTCGGCCACGGTGGTGCGCACCGGGTGCCCCTGCGCGCCGAAGAGATCCCAGAACACCGCCGGAAAGGCCTGGTAGGTGAAATCGTCGAAGCCGATCCGGGCGTTGCGCTCCATGAAGGGCGCGTGCAGCTTCGCGGTCTCGGAACCCGGCCGCGCCAGCCCCGCGAGATCGCCCTTCACATCCGACAGGAAGACCGGCACGCCCGCGGCCGAGAAGCCCTCGGCCAGGATCTGCAGCGTCACCGTCTTGCCGGTGCCGGTGGCCCCGGCCACCAGCCCGTGGCGGTTCGCGTAATTCAGCGCCAGGTATTGCTTTTCCGCGTAGCCGGCTCCGCCCAAAAAAACGCCGTTCTCCATGGATCCTCTCCGGCCACCCACCGCAGCAAGAATACATTCTTAACCATTTGATGCCAGTGTCGTTTTTGCTCGAGGCATCATGTCCTCTCCTGCTTCGGGCAGACTTCCTCCCTGTCAGACTGGCCGCGCCCTCACGGGTGCGGCCTTTTTCGGCATCGTGATCGCGAGCTTGTGAGAAACCCTGTTGACCGTTGCAAAAGAGTTTCGTAGCGTTCGCCCAATGACAAAGTCGGCCGGTCCGGCAGGGAGCAAGGGGGAAGGGGCCGTTTGGTCCCTTTTCTCTTTTGTTCGAGCGGGGTTGCAGCTTTCCGCCGCCCTATCCCCCGCGTCCTTTTACGGCCTGACACCGCTCTGCGGACATGCTAACCGGGCCGGGAAGCGACACCAGAGTTTAGGAGTTTCCATGACCAGATCGCGAAA
>NZ_JAATOS010000356.1:0-4169 GCF_011806505.1 Salipiger sp. HF18
TGGGGCGCGAAGAATTCCCAGCCCGAGCCGGTCGAGCACACGCCCTCCATCTCGGTCAGGCGCGGCACGTCCCAGTTCTCGACCGAGCCGCCGGGCAGCACGTCGACTTCGCCGGTCTCGAAGGCCACCGCGCGCGAGGCGGCGTCGGGGATCACCCGGTAGTAGACCTCGTCGAGATAGGGCAGACCGTCGACGTAGTAGTCCTCGTTCTTCACGAGGTGGATGAAGCTGCCCTTCTCCCAGGCTTCGAACTTGAACGGGCCGGTGCCGATCGGCGTGGCGTTCATCTCGTTGGTGGCGAAATCGGTGCCTTCGTAGATGTGCTTGGGCACCATCGGCATGGTCCCGGTCTCGAAGACCGAGATGAACGGGCCGAAGGGCTCCTTGAGCTGGAACACCACGGTGAGCGGATCCGGCGCGGTGATGCTCTCGACATAGGCCAGCGACGAGCGCAGGCGGGCGTGGGTCTCGCGCAGGAAGACGTCGGCCGAGAACACCACGTCATCGGCGGTAAAGGGCTCGCCGTCGTGCCAGGTCACGCCGTCGCGCAGGTGGAAGGTGTAGGTGAGACCGTCCTCGGAGATCTCCCAGCTTTCCGCCAGCAGGGGCTGCGGGTCGAGGTCGGTGTTGTATTGCAGCAGGCCTTCGTAGATGTCGCCCGCGACAAGCTGCGTGGGCCCGTTCTGGACGAGGCCCAGCATGAGCGAAGGCGGCTCGGGCTGCACGACGATGTCGAGGCGCCCGCCGGCTTCCTGCGCGGCGAGAGGCGCCGCGAGAGCCGCGGCAATAAGGAACGTTGTCGCTTTGAGATGTTTCATGGCTTCCCTGTCGATTATGGTTCTGGTGATTGGCTGACATCTGTCTTGTCGCAGATTTGTCGTGACGCGCCCCGCCCCCTGTGGACGAGGCGCGAAATCCTGGGTTCAGTCCTTGTAGCCCGGCGCCACCTTGTCGAGCTGGCGCAGGAAGGCATCCCACTCGGGATCGGCGCGGCCGGTCTCGGCGTCCTTGTCATAGGCGCGGGCGTATTGCTTCGCGGTGTGCTCGGCGACCTCGTGCGGCAGCACGACCGGCGTGAGCCCCATGCCCAGCGCCGCGACCTGCGCCTTGCACGAGCGCTCGAGGTTCAGCGCCAGCTTCAGCGCCTCGGCCACCGAACGGCCGAGCAGCAGCGTACCGTGGTTGCGCAGCAGCATGACGAACTTGTCGCCGAGGTCGGCCACGATGCGCTCGCGCTCGGCGAGGTTCAGTGCGATGCCCTCGTAGTCGTGGAAGGCGATGCGGTCGTAGAACTGCGCCGACCACTGGTTGAGCGGCAGCAACCCCTCCTTGATCGACGAGACCGCGACACCCGCCACCGTATGGGTGTGCAGCACGCAGACCGCGTCGTGACGGGCCATGTGCACCGCCGAGTGGATGGTGAAGCCCGCGGCGTTCACCCCTGCCCCGTAGGGATCGTCCACCACCGCGCCGGTCTCGTCTATGGTGACGAGGTTCGAGGCCGTGACCTCGTCGAAGCGCAGGCCGTAGGGGTTGAGCAGAAACCGCTTCTCGCCGTCGGGGCCGTCGGGCATCCGCGCCGAGATGTGCGTGTAGATGCTGTCGTCCATCCCGTAGTGGGCAATCAGCCGATAGGCCGCCGCGAGATCGCGCCGAAGCTGCGCCACCGTGTCCGTCATCGCGCCGTCTGGCATGAGAGTCGTCCTTCTGCTGTCGGGTGTCGAAAGGAAGGACAATTTTGCATCTTTGGTCAAGTCGATTGTCGACAATCGGCAGAAAGACAATTAGCCTGACTTCAAAGATGCACTCCCCGTGATGGTTTTTATGGATCACTCCGACGCAAACGAAGGCTTTGCACCCCTCGACCGCGAGGGGCTTGTCCAGCGCGTCGCGCGACGACTGAGCAAGGCCATCGTGTCCGGCCAGCTGACCCCCGGCGAGCGGCTCTCCGAATCGGTCGTGGCGCGGCAGCTCGGCGTCAGCCGGGCGCCAGTGCGCGAGGCGGCGCGGCTGCTCGAGAACTCGGGGCTGGTCACCTACCTGCCAAACCGCGGCTTCTTCGTGCGCAAGTTCTCGGCCGAGGAGCTCGACAACCTCTACGAGCTGCGCATCATCATCGAGACCGCCGCCATTCGCCGCCTGATCCGCGAGGGGCTGGGCGACACCGAGGCGGCGCTCGAGGCCCAGATCCAGGAGCTGCACCGGGTGGCCGGGCCCGGCCACGACATGCTGACCCAGGTCGAGGCGGACATGCAGTTCCACCGGCTGATCTGCGCGGGCTCGGGCAACCCCCGCTTCCTCGGCGTGTTCGAGCAGATCGCGCTCGAGACCGAGCTCACCATCATGCTGATCGGCAAGCTCTACGACGATGCCCACCGGCTGGCCGACACCCACGTCCCCATTCTCGACGCGCTGCGCGGCGGCGACGAGCGCGTGGCCGTCGAGGCCATGCATTTTCACCTCGATGTCGCGCGACTGCTGGTCACCGAGCAGTTCCGCAAACTGGAAGACGGATCCGACGAATGAAATGCTTCTACGCCCCCGAGACCGACCTTCATGACCCGGTCTTTCGCCTCACCCACGGCAAGATCCTCCGCAACGCCGAGCAGGCCGAGCGCGCGAAACTGCTGAAGGCGGGGCTCGACGAGCTCGGCCTCGCCACCATCGAGCCGGCCCAGGCGTCGCGCGACGCGCTCGAGGCGGTGCACACGCCCGCGTTCCTCGACTTCCTCGAGACCGCCTGGGACGAGTGGCAGAAGCTGCCCAACTGCGGCCCCGAGGTGGTGCCCAACGTCTTCGCCCAGCGCAGCTTTGCCACCTACCCCGAGAGCGTCGTGGGCAAGGCCGGCTGGCACATGGGCGACACCTCGGCCCCGATCGGCGAGCACACCTGGACCGCCGCCCGCCGCGCTGCCGATTGCGCCGTGGCGGCCGCCGACGCGGTGCTCGTGGGCGACCGCGTCGCCTACGCGCTCTGCCGCCCCGCCGGGCACCACACCTCGGCCGACATGGCCGCCGGTCACTGCATGATGAACAACTCCGCCATCGCCGCCGCCCGCCTGCGCACGCAGCACGACAGGGTGGCGACGCTCGACATCGACGTGCACCACGGCAACGGCACGCAGGCGATCTTCTACGACCGCGCCGATGTGCTGACCGTCTCGGTCCACGCCGACCCGACGAGCTACTACCCGTTCTTCGTGGGCTACGCGCACGAGGCCGGCAGCGGCGCGGGCGAAGGCCACAACGTCAACTTCCCCCTGCCCCGCACCACCACCGACGAGGCCTGGCTCGAGACCATCGCCGAGGGGCTGCGCGCAATCGCCTCCTTCGAACCCGGCGCCCTGATGCTGAGCCTCGGGCTCGACGCGCACGAGAAGGACCCGCTCATGGGGATGCAGATCAGCTGGGACGGCTTCCGCCGGGCCGGCGAGATGATCGCCGCGGCGGGTTACCCCACGGTGATCGTGCAGGAAGGCGGCTACCTCTCCGAGGACCTTACCACCTCGCTGGTGTCGTTCATGAACGGCTTCCTGGGCCGCGACGCATGAGCCTGTCGCCGGAGCTTACCCAGAAGATCCTCGCCGCCGTCGAAGAGGGCTTCGAGGAGCAGATCGCCTTCACCGAGGCGCTCGGCCGCTACCCCTCGCTGCGCGGGCAGGAAGCGACGGCGCAGGATTTCCTGCACGACGAGCTGAAGAAGCGCGGCTACGCGATGGACCGCTGGACCATCGAGGTCGACGACATCAGGCATCACCCGGGCTTCTCGCCGGTCGAGGTCGACTATTCCAACGCCATCAACGTCGTGGGCACGCTGCGCCCGCGCGAGGAGAAGGGCAAGTCACTGGTGCTGAACGGCCACGTGGACGTGGTGCCCGAGGGGCCGCTCGACATGTGGTCCTCGCCCCCCTTCGAGCCGCGCCGCGACGGTGACTGGCTCTATGGCCGCGGCATCGCCGACATGAAGGCCGGGATCGCCGCCAACATCTATGCCGTGGACGCGCTGAAGCGCCTCGGCTACCGGCCCGCCGCCACCGTCTACCAGCAGGCCATCGCGCTGGTCGCGGCCCGCATCGACGGCTGAGCCTGTCTGCACCGCTTTGGGCCGGTCCGGGCACACGCCCGGGCCGGTCCTGTCTTTCGGGGCCATGTCGTAGTTAACGCCACAT
>NZ_JAATOS010000357.1:0-4167 GCF_011806505.1 Salipiger sp. HF18
ACCGTGGCCGAGACATCCGCCAGCTTGTCGAGCCCGAAGAGCCCCAGCCGGAAGGTCGAGAAGCCCGCTGGCTCGTCGCATTGCAGCGGCACGCCCGCGGCGATCTGCGTGCCCCTGGCGGCGAAGGCCCGGCCCGACTGCACCTCGGGATCGTCGGTGTAGCTCACCACCACGCCCGGCGCGCCGAAGCCCTCCGCCGCGACCGAGGCGATGCCGCGCGCCGCCAGCAACTCGCGCACGCGCCGCCCAAGCTCCCATTGCGCCGCCTTCGCCTCGGCAAAGCCCATCTCCCGGGTCTCGACCATGGCGTCGCGGAACATGCGCAGCCCGTCGGTCGGCATGGTGGCATGGTAGGCGTGCCCACCGGCCTCGTAGGCGGCCATGATCTGGCGCCACTTCTTGAGATCCATGGCAAAGGAGTTCGACGCCGTCTCCTCCAGCCGTTCCAGCGCGCGCTCCGAGAACATCACGATGCCGGCGCAGGGGGTCGCCGACCAGCCCTTCTGCGGTGCCGAGATCAGCACGTCGACGCCGGTCTCCTCCATGTCGACCCAGATGCAGCCCGAGGCGATGCAGTCGAGCACCATCAGCGCCCCCACCTCATGCGCCGCCGCGGCGATCTGCGCGATGTAGTCGTCGGGCAGGATCACGCCCGAGCTGGTCTCGACATGCGGCGCGAAGACGATCTGGGGCGCCTCGCGGCGGATCACCTCGGCCACGGGCGCGGGCGCAAAGGGCGCGACCGCCTCGTTGCCGGTCTGGCGCGCCTTCATCACGGTCACCTCGCCGCCGAAGCCGCCGGCCTCGAAGATCTGCGACCAGCGGAACGAGAACCAGCCGTTGCGCACCACCAGCGCCTTGGCGCCCTGTCCGAACTGCCGCGCCACGGCCTCCATGCCGAAGGTCCCGCCCCCCGGCACCAGCGCGACGCCGGCCGCACCATAGACCTCGCGCAGCATCGACGAGACGTCGCGCATCACCTCCTGGAAGGCGGCGGACATGTGGTTGAGAGACCGGTCGGTAAAGACCACCGAGAATTCCTCGAGACCCTTGGGGTCGACATCATCGCGCAGCGGCATGGCAAGCTCCTGTCTGTTTGACCCGTCGATACCGCATCGGTCACGGAACGCAACGCCTCCCTTGGGAGCAGTAGCGGGACGGCGGGCGGGGCGATTGCCGAAGGCGAGCGCCGTCCCGGCGTCCGGCGCGCCGCTCGGGCCGGGCGCGACAGATCAGCCCGCCAGACCAACCCCCGGCGGATCGCGCGCACCAGACGAACCCGATCGGCTCCCTCCGTCAGACCACCCCCGTCAGATCGAGCCCACCGGACAGACCCCGTCAGATCGGCCCTGGACGACGCTCCTCGCTCAGCACCACGTTGGCCTCGACGTTGCCGACCCCGGGCAGCGTCATGATCCGGCGCCGCAGCACCCGCTCGAAATCCGGCAGATCCCGCGCCGCCACCCGCAGCCGGTAGTCGAAGGCACCCAGCACGTGCTCGACCAGCTGCACCTCGGGAATGGCGCTCACCGCGCGCTCGAAATCCTCGAGGCTCACCCGCCCCTTGGTGGCCAGCTTAATGCCGAGGAACACCGTCACCCCGAAGCCCAGCCGCCCGAGGTCGAGGTCCAGCCGCGCGCCGCGGAACACCCCGGCCTCGCGCAGCCGCTGGATGCGGCGCCAGCAGGCCGGCTGCGACAGGCCAAAGCGCCGCCCCAGCGCGCCTGCACTGGCCTGCGCGTCCTCGGCCAGGGCCCGGATCAGCCCCCGGTCGATCTCATCGAGCGCCAGCCCCTCCCCGTTCACAGCGGCACCGTCTCGTCGTGCTTCACCAGCGCCACGTGCATCAGCGCCTCGATGTCGGCGATATGCGGCAGGGTGAGCAGCTTCTCGCGGTAGAGCGTCTGGTAATGCCCCAGATCCCGCGCCACCACCGCGAGCCGCACGTCGACGGTGCCGAGGAAGGTCTGGATCTCGATCACCTCCGGCACCCCGCGCGCACTCACGATGAACTCGTCGAAGGCCCGCGGCGCGGTCTTGTCGAGCGTCACCCGCAACGACACCTCGAGCTCGTAGCCGAGCGCCGGCCAGTGGATCACCCCGCGCACGCCCTTCAGCACCCCCTCGGCCCGCATCGCCGCCAGCCGGCGCGCCAGCGTCGAGGGAGTCACCCCCGCCCGCTCGGCAAGCTCTGCCGAGGCGACGCCCGGCGCCGCCTGGTATTGACGAAGAATGCGCCGATCGGTGTCGTCGAGCATGAATCCACCACCTTTTCCGGATTTCAGGAATGATCTTTCATCATTCCCGCAAATTCTCAAGAAAAACGCAACCAACATCGCCGCGCGCAACCTAGTCTGCGCCCTATAACAAGACCAAGAGAACACGACCAAGGAAGGAAAGACCGATGCGCGTCTATTACGATCGCGATTGCGACATCAACCTGATCAAGGACATGAAAGTGGCGATCCTGGGCTACGGCAGCCAGGGCCACGCGCATGCGCTGAACCTGCGCGACAGCGGCGCCAAGAACGTCGTCGTCGCCCTGCGCGAAGGCTCCGCATCGGCCAAGAAGGCCGAAGCCGAGGGCCTCGCGGTCATGGGCATCGCCGAAGCGGCGGCCTGGTGCGACCTGATCATGTTCACCATGCCCGACGAGCTGCAGGCCGAGACCTACAAGAAATACGTCAAGGACAACCTCAAGCCCGGCGCGGCCATTGCCTTCGCCCACGGCCTGAACGTCCACTTCGGCCTGATCGAGGCGCCCGAAGGCATCGACGTCATCATGATGGCACCCAAGGGCCCGGGCCACACCGTGCGCGGTGAATACGTCAAGGGCGGCGGCGTGCCCTGCCTCGTCGCGGTCGACAGCGACGCCACCGGCAAGGCGCTGGAAATCGGCCTGTCGTACTGCTCCGCAATCGGCGGCGGCCGCTCGGGCATCATCGAGACCAACTTCCGTGAAGAGTGCGAAACCGACCTGTTCGGCGAGCAGGCGGTTCTCTGCGGCGGCCTCGTCGAGCTCATCCGCTGCGGCTTCGAGACCCTGGTGGAAGCCGGCTACGCCCCCGAGATGGCCTACTTCGAGTGCCTTCACGAGGTGAAATTGATCGTCGACCTGATCTACGAAGGCGGCATCGCCAACATGGATTACTCGATCTCGAACACCGCCGAGTTCGGCCAGTACGTCACCGGCCCGCGCATCCTGCCCTACGAGCAGACCAAGGCCGCGATGAAAGCCGTTCTGACCGACATCCAGCAGGGCAAGTTCGTGCGTGACTTCATGCTCGAGAACGCCGTGGGCCAGCCGACGCTGAAAGCCTCGCGCCGCGCCAACGACGAGCACCAGATCGAGCAGGTCGGCCAGAAGCTCCGCGACATGATGCCGTGGATCTCCGCCGGCAAGATGGTCGACAAGGCCAAGAACTGATCCTTCGGATCACCCGATGATCTCCGCGGGCCCGTGCCGAAAAGGCGCGGGCCCGTTCCGTTGCGGGGTTTCCCCTGCCAGCGCGCCTGTCAGAGCGCGGTGCCGCGCCTCAGGCGGATATCGGCGTCACGCCGGGGCGCATCGGTGCACCACTGGTCGTCCCTGGGGAGCCAGACTGCGTCGCGCACCTCGGCGTGGACGACGACCCGCTCTGGCGACACATCCACGATGTCCTCCGGCAGCACCGAGAGGAACAGGAAGAGGGCTTGGGCGGTGAGGCACATGGTCAAATCCTTTCGTGTCCTCCCGAGCCCAGCATGCCAGAAATCCGCACCCCTGTCACAGGCGCGATGCTGCAACGCAGCATAAGCGCCGGACGGAGGCGTCCGGCGCTTGTCGTCTGATCGGTTTGCAGGCAGGCGCGCCGGCCCGGGGCGCCCCCTCCGGTTTCAGAGCCCCAGCGAGCCCAGCACGATGACCGTGATCGTGGCGACCACGGGGATCGCCACCGCCACCACGAAGATATCGGAGTAGCTCTTCTTGTGGGTCATGCCGGTGATCGCCAGCAGGGTGATGACGGCGCCGTTGTGAGGCAGCGCGTCGAAGCCGCCCGAGGACAGCGACGTCACCCGGTGCATCAGCCCCATGCTCACGCCCTGCGCCTGCCCCATCTGTGCGAACTGCTCGCCCAGCGCGTTGAGCGCGATGGACATGCCGCCCGAGGCCGAACCGGTGATGCC
>NZ_JAATOS010000358.1:0-4167 GCF_011806505.1 Salipiger sp. HF18
GTCCCATCGAGGAGGCGCCGGATGCCCCCGGGACGATGCAGCGCGGCTGACCGCCAGCGCGGGCAGGGGCGCGATTAGGGGGCGCGCAAAGGGAAGGGGGCCGGAGCCCCCCGCCACGGATCAGGGGATGATGCGGGTGTACTTGGTGCCGTCGAGCGTGGCGCCGACGCGCAGCCCGGACTGGCCGAAAATCACCGCGATCACCGGCGCCATCGAGGTGGTGGTCTCGGCCGCCAGCGTCTCGCCCTGTTCGGGGGTCGCATATTCGATGTTGGCGCCCGCGGCCCAGCCCGGCGAGCGGCGGAAGTTCAGCAGCGCTTCCTGCGTCATGAAGAACAGCACGTGCGCGTACTGTTGCGCACCGATCTGCAGGCCGCCCGAGCCCTTGACCATCGAGTAGTAGTCAACCGTGCTGCCGCCCACGCGCAGCGCGCCGCGGCCGTAGGCGCCGCCAAGGCCAAGCCCGGCCTCGGTCACCAGCGGCATCACCAGAAGGCCCGAGGCCTTCTGCGCGAGGTCGACCGTGCCGGGAAACTGCGTGTACATCTGGCTCAGCGTGCTGTCGACGCGGGCGTCGATCGTGTTGCTGCCGGTGCTTCCAATGCCGTTGCCGCACCCTGCGAGAACGCCCATCGCCCCCAGTCCGAGGGTGAGCGTGCGTCGTGTAATGTCCATGGATCTGCTCTCTGTCCTGTCTGAATATGTGCCTGACGCTGCCACTATTGCCCGGCTGTGCCGCCGGTTTATGTCGTACTTTATAGCGGCGGAAGCCGTTCCTGTCACGCCGAAGGCGCGCAGACGCGCGGCATTCCGCCATTCCGGCTTCACCTTTTGTCAGCCGTTGAGCAGCTTTGCCGCCGCCGGGGCGAAATAGGACAGCACCCCGTCGCAGCCTGCGCGCTTGAAGGCGGTGAGGCTCTCGATCATCACCCGGTCATGGTCGAGCCAGCCGCGCTCGGCCGCGCCCGCCAGCATCGCGTACTCGCCCGACACCTGGTAGGCGAAGGTGGGCGCCCCGAAGCTGTCCTTGGCGCGGCGGCAGATGTCGAGATAGGGCATGCCGGGCTTGACCATGATCATGTCGGCGCCCTCGCTCAGGTCGCGCTCGATCAGCCGCATCGCCTCGTCCGAGTTGCCGGGCTGCATCTGGTAGGTGGACTTGTCGCCCTTGAGCGCGCCGCTCGCGCCCACCGCGTCGCGGAACGGGCCGTAGAAGGCCGAGGCGTACTTGGCGGCGTAGCTCAGCAGCAGCGTGTTGCGGAAGCCCTCGCGCTCGAGCTCGGCGCGGATGGCGCCGATGCGCCCGTCCATCATGTCCGAGGGGCCGATGATGTCGACGCCTGCGCGGGCCTGGCTGAGCGCCTGCTTGACCAGCGCCTCCACGGTCTCGTCGTTGACGATCTCGCCGTTCAGGACGAAGCCGTCATGCCCGGTCGAGCTGTAGGGGTCGAGCGCCACGTCGCTCATGATCGCCATGTCGGGGACCGCGTCCTTGATGGCGCGCGCCGCCCGGTTCGAGAGGTTCTCGGGGTTCCACGCCTCGGCACAATCCTCGCTGCGCTTCGAGGGGTCGGTATAGGGAAAGAGGCAGATCGCCGGGATGCCGAGGGCGTAGGCTTCCTGCGCGGCCTCGACGACCTTGTCGACCGACAACCGGTTGACGCCCGGCAGCGAGGCGATGGGCTCGGACACGCCCTCGCCGTCGCGCACGAAGACCGGCCAGATGAAGTCGGCGGGGGTCAGGACGGACTGGTTCACCAATGCGCGTATCGCGGGGGATTTCCGAAGCCTGCGGAGCCGTGTTGCCGGAAAGGCGGCTAGCGTGGGTTTCATCGGTGCCTCTCTTGTAAACAGGCCACTTGGGTGGCATGGATAGGCGGCTGTCACAAGGCCCGCGCGACAATGGGCCGCTGAATAGGACTACGGGCCCCTCTTGGACTGGTATCAGATCGTTCTCGAAACCATCGACATGCGGTCGTTTTCGAACCTCTGGTTCTGGATCGCGCTGGCGGTCACATGGTCCTCGGCCAGCCACTGGGTCATCGGCGTTCCCTTCGACATGGTGGGCCGCGCCCGACGCCACGGCGGGCAGGCGGCGCGGGATCTCGAGGACGTGGTCCGTATCAACGTGAACCGTCTGCTCTACATCGCCGAGGAGACCGGCCTCTGGGCCGTCGCCATCGGCTCTGCGCTGCTTTCGGCGCTCGCCGTCTCGGGCTTCGTCTACCGCATCGAGCTGTCGCAGGCGCTCTTCCTGCTGGCCTTCCCGATGTCGCTGGTGGGGCTGCTCAGCGTCGCCACCGCCGCCCGCATCCGGGGCGAGGCGCTCTGCGGCCCGGACCTGTGGAAGAAGCTGTCGTCGCACCGCTTCTGGATCCAGGTCATCGGGATGCTCTCGATCTTCGTCACCGCGCTCTGGGGAATGTTCCAGAACATGTCCTACACCGCGCTGGGGGGCTGATCCCCGCGCCCGAACTGGGCGGTTGACGGCAGCCCCCTCGCAGGCCACATCCCATGACCATGTCACAGTCCCGCATCATCATGGGCGGCGCGCCCGAAGGTTTCGACGCGCGCCTCGTGCTCGCCGAGGCCGCCAAAGCCGGCGGCCCGGTCATCCACATTGCCCGCGACGACAAGCGCATGGCCGCCATGGCCGAGGCGCTGGCCTTCTTCGCGCCCGACATGCCGGTGGTGCGCTTCCCGGCCTGGGACTGCCTGCCCTATGACCGGGTGTCGCCCAACCCCGACATCTCGGCGGCGCGCATGGCGACGCTGGCGGGGCTGGTGCACGGCATGCCCTCGGGTTTCGTGCTGCTGACCACGCTCTCGGCGGCGACGCAGTACATCCCCGCGCGCGAGATCCTGCGCGAGGCGGCGTTCTCGGCCCGCGTCGGCAGCCGGGTGGACGAGGCGGCGCTGCGTGGCTTCCTCGTGCGCATGGGCTTCTCGCAGGCGCCGACGGTGACCGAACCCGGAGACTACGCCATCCGGGGCGGCATCATCGACATCTACCCGCCGGGGGACGGCGGGCCGGTGCGGCTCGACCTCTTCGGCGACGTGCTCGACGGCGCGCGCCGTTTCGACCCGGTGTCGCAGCGCACCACCGATAGGCTCGAGCTGGTCGAGCTGGCCCCTGTCTCCGAGGTCATCCTCGACGAGGCCTCGATCCTGCGCTTCCGGCAGAACTACCGCGTCGAGTTCGGCGCCGGCGGTGCCGACGATCCGCTCTACGAGGCGGTGAGCGCAGGCCGCAAGCAGCAGGGCATGGAGCACTGGCTGCCGTTCTTCCACGACCGGCTCGAGACGCTCTTCGACTACCTGCCGGGCGCGCCGGTGATGATGGATGACCAGCTCACGCCCGCCCGTCTGGCGCGCTGGGAAAGCATCGAGGACCAGTACGACCCCCGCCGCCACGCGATGACCCAGAAGGGCCGGATGGACTCGGTCTACAAGCCGGTGCCGCCGGGGCAGCTCTATCTCGACGACACCGCCTGGGACATGGCGGTTGAGGGTCGCCGCGTGGTGCAGTTCCATCCGTTGCAGCAGGCCAGCGGGCCCGGCGTGGTGGACGCGGGCGGCCGCATCGGGCGCAACTTCGCGCCCGAGCGCCAGCAGGAAAGCATCAGCCTTTTCGGTTCCTTAGCTGATCATGTTGAGAAGAAACTGCAAGATGGCCCGGTGCTCATCGCCTCGTGGTCTGAGGGCGCGCGCGAGCGCCTGACCGGGCTCATCGAGGACGAGGGGCTGGCCGAGGCGATCCCGGTCAACACCGGCACCCGCATCGGCAAGCGCGGACTGCATCTGGCTGTCTGGGCGCTGGAGAGCGGCTTCGAGGCGCCTTGGGGCGACCCGAAGGACAGGCAGCGCATCACGGTGATCTCCGAGCAGGACGTGCTCGGTGACCGGCTGATCCGCGCGCCCAAGAAGCGTCGCAAGGCCGAGAACTTCCTGACCGAGACGCAATCGCTGTCGCCGGGTGATCTGGTGGTCCACGTCGATCACGGCATCGGCCGCTACCAGGGTATGGAGGTGATCACCGCCGCGGGCGCCGCGCACGAGTGCCTTCTGCTGGAATATGCCGAGGGCGCAAGGCTTTACCTGCCGGTCGAGAACATCGAACTGCTCTCGCGCTACGGCCACGAGGAAGGTCTGCTCGACCGTCTCGGC
>NZ_JAATOS010000359.1:0-4000 GCF_011806505.1 Salipiger sp. HF18
ACGCGGGCTACCAGTGGGTCCTGCGCAACTCGATGCGCAGCGTGGTCGAACGCCACTGCCCCGGGCTGGCTCATGCCTTCGGCGACGCCCGCAACATGTTCTTTCCCTGGAGGCGCGCGTCATGAGGGTGCCCGGGCTCATCGACATCGTCACCGTGCGCGACCCCGCCGCGCTGCGGGCGATGGCGGCGGACCCGAGGCTCGACCGGCCGCAGACCGGGCGCGGACCGCTTCTCAACCGGCTGATCACGCGGCTGGCCCGCGACACGCTCAAGGCCGACAACCACCTTCTGCCGAGCGGCCGGACCCATGGCGACCACCGCCGCCACGACCTGCACGCGGCGCTTTCGGCGCGGCTCTCGGCGCCAGGGCTGGAGGCGGCGCTGGACGGGCCGGTGCGCGACGCCGCAGTCTACGTGGCGGGCGGCGCGGGCGATCCGCTGCGGCTGGCGCAGGGGCTGCTGGGCCCGGTGCTGATCGACGGCTTCACCCCCAGCGACGACACCGTCGCGGCAGCAGCCACCATCGGCAGGCCGCTGAGCGGCGGCACGGGGCAGCAGGTGCTCGACTGGCTCACCGGGCGCTCGCGGCGGGCCCGCAAGCTGCTTTACGGTGCGGCCAACGGCGACCTGAACGCGGTGCACGCCATCGGCATCGCGTCGCAGAACCTTGCCGCCAGCCTCGATGCGATGCGCGCTGCCGGGCTTGCCACCCCCGCCGCCAAGATGCTTGCCCATGCGATGATCGCGCCCAAGAGGGTCCTGCGGCAGGGCACCGCCCCCGCGGAAACGCTGGGCGGGTCGGTGCGCGCCGGCACGCTGGTGCTGCTCTCGGTCGAGGATGCCACAAGGCGCACGCTCGACCCGCGCGTGGCCTTCCTGCGCGATGCCTGGAGCGGCTGCCCGGCGCATGGCTTCGTGCCCGCGCTCCTGCGGCGGATATGGGCCGAGGCCGGGGGCGCGTCATGACCAACGACGATCCGATCTTCGAGCCGCTGGCCTTCCGCAACCTCACGGTCAAGAACCGGATCTTCCGCTCGAACATCTCGGGCCGCTTCGACAACGAGGACGGCTCGCTCACCCAGACCCGGATCAACTGGGAATGCCGCTTCGCCGCCGGCGGGGCGGGCGCGGTGATCTCGTCCTATGTGCCCGTGCGCATGGACGGGCGCATCATCGCGGGCTACGCCACCATCCATCGCGACGACTTCATCCCCGCCTGGGCCAAGCTCGGCGAGGCGGTGCGGGCCCACGGCGCGCGCTACATCCTCCAGCTCAGCCATTCCGGCCGGCAGATGGACCTGCCGGGCGTGCACAACATGCAGCGGGCATCGCCCTCGCCCACCTCGGCGCCCGAGACCCTGCACGGCTTTCTCACGCAGGCGATGTCCACCGGGCAGGTCCGGCAGATGGTGCGCGATTTCGCCCGCGCGGCATGGCGCGCCCGCGAGGCCGGGCTCGACGGCATCGAACTGCACGCCGCCAACGGCTATCTCTTCACCCAGTTCCTGAGCTCGGCCATCAACGACCGCAAGGACGCCTACGGCGGCGGGCTGCGCAATCGCGCCCGCTTTCTGCTCGAGGTCATCGCCGCGATCCGCGAGACCGTCGGCCGCGAGTTCCACCTGCAGGTCAAGCTATCGGCCACCGACCACAACAACGTCATCCCGTGGGAGGGCCGCGGCAACACCGTCGCCGACACCATCAAGGTGGCGCAATGGTGCGAGGCCATGGGCGCCGATGCCCTGCACATCTCGACCGGCTCGCTCTTTCCGCACCCGCTGAACCCGCCGGGGGACCTGCCGCTCGACCTGCTTGCGATCACCTACGACGCGATGATCTCGAGCGGCATCCACGGCTTCCGCAACTTCCTGCTGTTCCGCTATCCGGCGCTGCGGCCGATCTTCCGCTGGATCTGGTTCCGCATGAAGGCGGGCCGCCCGGTGGAGGGCGTCGGGCTCGACGAGGCAAGGATGATCCGCGAGGCGGTGACGATCCCGGTGATCTCGACCGGCGGCTGGCAGAGCGCCACCGCGATTCGCGATGCCCTGACCAAGGTCGACGCGGTGTCGATCGCCCGCTCGCTCGTCGCCAACCCCGATTTGCCGCAGCACTGGGCCGCCGGGCACGACCTGCCGCCCCGCCCCTGCACCTATTGCAACAAGTGCCTCGTCGGGGCGCCCAAGCTGCCGATGGGCTGCCACGAGCTGTCGCGCTTCCCCTCGCGCGAGGCGATGATCGACCAGCTGATGGAGGTCTACGCCACCAATCCCGTGCTCAGCATCCCGGAGGCGCCATGACCTATCACAGCGCCGTCGAAGCCGAACTCGCCCGCCGCCGCCGTCTCTGGCGGCCCCTGCTGGTGCTTGTGCTGATCTCGGTTCTGGCGGTGGTGGTGCTGGGCATCGCGGTGGTGCTGCGCGTGCTGCCCTCGGGCACGCCTCATTACCGCTCGGAGGATGCGCATTTCCGCCATGGCTCAATCGGGGCCGAGCCAGTGTCCGGCATCCCCTACAAGGTCTGGATGGCACTGCCCGAACTCTTCCCCGAGCGCTTCGCGCCGCAGGGCGACTACTCGGCCTTTGGCTTCCTCTACGACGGTGAGACGCTTCCGGTGGGCATCTCGCGCCGCACCGTGAGCGGCGTCGACCTCGTCTGGTTCAACTGCGCCGTCTGCCACACCGGCACCGTGCGCGCCAACGCCGAAGCCGCGCCCGAGCTGATCTCGGGGATGCCCGCGCAGCAGCTCGACCTGCACGGTTTCACCCGCTTCATCCTCGACGCCGCCACCGATCCGCGGGTCTCGCCCGAGAGCCTGCGCGCCGCCATGCGCGACAGCGGCAACGCGCTCGGCCCGGTCGAGGCCCTGATCTGGCGCTTCGCCGTCTTCCCCCGCCTGCGCGAGGGCATGATCGACCGCGCCGCACGGCTGTCGCCGCTGCTCGACCGCCAGCCCGCGTGGGGGCCGGGCCGGGTCGACACGTTCAACCCCTACAAGGTGCTGGCCTTCCGCCAGCACGCACGCGAGTTGACCGAGGGCGAGGTGGTCGGCGCCTCGGACTTCCCGTCAATCTTCCTGCAGGGCCCGCGCGAGGGGATGCAGCGCCACTGGGACGGCAACAACCCCAGCCTCGCCGAGCGCACCCCCTCGGCGGCACTCGGGGCCGGGGAGACACCCGCCACCGCCGATCACCCGGCCATCGAGCGCGTCGCCCGCTGGCTGCGCGACCTGCCTCCACCGCCAAGCCCGCACCGCCCCGACCCCGCCGCCGTGGACCGGGGCCGAGCGGTCTATGCCCGCGACTGCGCCGGATGCCACGGATGGCAGGGCGACGACGGCTATGTCTTCGAGGGCGCCCGGCTGGGCACCGTCGAGCCGCTCTCCAACGTGGGCACCGACCGCGCGAGGCTCGACAGCTACACCCAGAGCTTCCGGGATGCGCAGGTGCGCGAACTTTTCAAAGGCACGCCCCACGCGTTCCGCAACTTCACCAAGACCGACGGCTACGCCAACGCGCCGCTCGACGGGCTCTGGCTGCGCGGGCCCTACCTGCACAACGGCTCGGTGCCGACGCTGGCCGACCTGCTGGCCCCGCCCGAGGCGCGCCCGCCCCGCTTCCGCCGGGGCGGCGACGTCATCGACCCGCAGGGCGGCTTCGTCTCGCCCCCCTGCGACGGCGGGCCCGGCTGCTTCGACACCGCCCTGCGCGGCAATTCCAACGCCGGGCATCTCTGGGGGACCGGGCTGCCCGCCCCCGAGAAATCCGACCTTCTCGCCTATCTTCTGACCTTCTGAGGAGCGCGCCATGAGCACCCTATCCATCGGCTGGACACAGGCAGACGCCCATCGGTCCCTGACCCGCTTCCGCCGGCTGCTGGCGGTGAACCTCGCCCTGCAATCGCTGGTCGCCCTGCTCTGCATCCTCGCCCCCTCCTGCGGCGCTTGGATCACCGGCATCGAGCCGTCGCTGGCGCGGCCGCTGCTGCCGGTCTGGGGCGGGG
>NZ_JAATOS010000360.1:0-4124 GCF_011806505.1 Salipiger sp. HF18
ATCCACATCAGCTTGGGCGCGGTGAAGCCGGGAAAGACGATGTTCCCCGACAACTCGCGCACCCCCGGGGTGGCGTCGAGTAGCGCCGCCTCGGCGTGGCTGCGGGTGTCGTTCCACAGGATGCAGGGCCGGATCACCCGGTTCCCGTCGTCGAGCGTCACCGCCCCGTGCATGTGTCCCGCGACGCCGATCCCGCGCAGGTCGGCCCATGCGGGCTGGCGGCGCAGCTCTTCGACGGCGCCTTCCAGCGCGGCGATCCAGTCGGCGGGGTCCTGTTCGGACCAGCCGCTGTGCGGGTGCTGCACCTCGTAGTGGCGCTCGGCCGACGCGACGGGGGTGCCCTCGCCGTCGGTGAGCAGGGCGCGCAGGCCCGAGGTGCCGAGGTCGATGCCGAGATAGCTCATGACGGGGTCAGGCCTTCAGGTAGGTTTCGAGCGTCGCCTGCGTGCCGCTGGTCCAGAGCCGGTCCAGCCAGTCCGCGAAGACCGCGCCGAAGGTCTCGTTCCTCGCCAGGTCACCGTAGACGGTGCGCTGTTCGAGCCAGGCGCCGGGGCGGCTTTTGGCGGCGTCGGAGAGCTCGGTCAGGCGGCTCCAGTTCGGGTCGTTGGGCTCGATGGTGCTGCCGTCCTCGAACTGTCCGGCGCAGTAGCGGCACCAGAGCGCGGATTCGAGCGCGAGTCCTTCGACAGAGGTGCCCGCCTTCAGCCCGTCGAGGATCGAGGGCACGATGAACTTGGGCTGCCGGTTCGAGCCGTCGAGGCAGAGCCGCCGGATGGTGTCCTTGACCGCCGGGTTCGAGAAGCGCTCGTCGATGAGCTCGAGATAGGCGGCGGGGGTGAACTCGGGCACCGCGTGGACGTGGGGCAGGACCTCGGTTTCCTCGACCTTGCGGAAGAAGGCGTGGACCAGAGGATGCGCCATGGCCTCGTCCGCCAGCTCGCAGCCGAGCAGGGCGCCGGAATAGGCGATGATGGCGTGGCCGCCGTTGAGGATGCGGATCTTCATCCGCTCGTATTCGTGGACCTTGTCGGTGAAGGTGACACCGACCTCTTCCAGCCGGGGGCGGCCCTGCGGGAAGTTGTCCTCGAGCACCCATTGCCGGAAGGGCTCGCAGGTGACCGGGACCGGATCGTCGAGCCCGTACTCGGCGGCAAGCGCGCGCTCGCGATCACCGGTGGCGGGGGTGATGCGGTCGACCATCGAGTTGGGGAAGGCGATGTTGCTTCCAATCCAGTCGGCCAGCGCCGGGTCTGAGAGCCGGGCCGTGCCGGTCACCGCGTCGCGGGTCACGTCGCCGTTGCCGGGGATGTTGTCGCAGCTCATCACGGTGAAGGGCGGGGTGCCCGCGTCCTTGCGGGCCCTCAGCGCCGCGACGATGGCGCCGAACACGGTCCTCGGCGCCTCGGGCGTCGCGCCGTCGGCGACGATATCGGGGTGCGTCGGGTCGAAGGTCTCGGTGGTCGGGGCGTCGTAGTAACCGCCCTCGGTCACGGTGAGCGACACGATGCGGGTGGCCGGGTCGGTCATCTTGGCGATCAGCGGGCCGTTGGTCTCGGCCACTTCGACGTAGTCGATCATCGAGCCCACGATGCGCGGGCTGGTGCTGCTGGCGGAGAGCTCGATCACCGTGGACAGGCAGTCCTGCGAGCGCAGCGCGTCGCGCATCCGCGCATCGGGCGCCCGCACCCCGGCGCCGGTCAGCGCCCAGTCGTGGTCGAGCCCGCGCCCGAAGAGATCGTCGAGATAGACCGCCTGATGGGCGCGGTGGAAGTTGCCGAGCCCCACGTGCACGATGCCGTGGCTCAGTGCCTTGCGGTCGTAGGCGGGCAGGGCGACGCGCTTGTCCAGCTCGCCCAGGGTTTCGTTGGCCAGTTTCATATTGTCGCCTCCGTCAGCTCATCCACTGACCGCCGTCCACGTTGTAGCACTGGGCGACGATGTAGTCGGCCTCGTCAGAGGCCAGGAAAATTGCCATGCCGGTCAGATCCCTGGCCGTTCCCATGCGGCCATAGGGGACGGCCTCGCCGACCTCTTTCTTCTTCTGACCCGGCGCCTTGCCCTCGTATTTCGCGAAGAAGGCGTCGACCCCGTCCCAGTGCTCGCCATCCACCACGCCGGGGGCGATGGCGTTCACGTTGATACCGTGCCGGATGAGGTTGAGCCCCGCCGACTGGGTGAGCGAGATCACCGCCGCCTTGGTGGCACAATAGACCGCCACCAGCGGCTCGCCGCGCCGTCCCGCCTGCGAGGCCATGTTGATGATGCGGCCCTTGATGCCGTGCTCGATCATGTGCCGGGCGACGGCCTGCATGGTGAAGAGCGTGCCGCCCACGTTGATGTCGAAGACACGGGCATAGTCCTCGCGGGTGATCTCGACCAGCGGCGCGGCGGTGAAGAGCGCCGCGTTGTTGATCAGCACGTCGATGCGGCCGAGCATGGCCACGGTCTCGGCCACGGCACTGTCGATGCTGTCCTGCCGGGTGACATCCATCTGCACCGCGATGGCGGAGGGGCCGAGCGCCTCGGCGGTCTCGCGTGCGCGCTCGATGTTGATGTCGGCGATGGCCACCCGGGCACCTTCGTCCACGTAGGCACGGGCGAATTCCGCCCCGATGCCCCGCGCCGCCCCGGTGATCAGCGCGCATTTGCCCGCCAGTCGCGTCATGCGCGCAGCCCCTGCTCGTTGAAGCGGTGAAGCTTGCTCTCGTCGGGGCTGAGGAAGATGCGGTCGCCGTGGCGCACCGGCAGCTCCCCGTCGACGCGGACGGTCACGGTCTCGGCAAGCCCGGTCTCGTGCACGTGCAGGAAGGTGTCCGAGCCGAGGTGCTCGGCCACGCCGACCACGCCGCTCCAGGTGCCGGTCTCGGTCGAGGCGGCGATGTGCTCGGGGCGGATGCCGATCTTGGTCGCGCCGTGCTGCTGCGCCGGGTTGCCGCCGAAGATGTTCATCTTCGGGCTGCCGATGAAGCCCGCCACGAACTCGTTGCGCGGCGTATGGTAGAGCTCGAGGGGCGAGCCCACCTGTTCGATGTTCCCGGCGCGCAGCACCACGATCTTGTCGGCCATGGTCATCGCCTCGACCTGATCGTGGGTGACGTAGATCATCGTCGTGGCAAGCCGCTTGTGCAGCTCCATGATCTCGAGCCGCATGCCCACGCGCAGCGCCGCGTCGAGGTTCGAGAGCGGTTCGTCGAACAGGAACGCCGAGGGCTCGCGCACGATGGCCCGCCCGATGGCGACCCGCTGGCGCTGACCGCCCGAGAGCTGCCCGGGCCGCCGGTCGAGGTAGTCGGTGAGGTTGAGCGCGGCGGCGGCGCTGTCGATGCGGCGCTTCTGCTCGTCCTCGGGCACGCCCGCCATCTTCATCGGGAAGGCGATGTTCTTGCGCACCGACATGTGCGGGTAAAGCGCGTAGCTCTGGAACACCATGGCAAGGCCGCGCTGGGCGGGGGCCTGTTGGGTGGCGTCCTTGCCGTCGATGCGGATCTGCCCCGAGGTCACGTCCTCGAGCCCCGCGATCAGCCGCAGCAGGGTGGACTTGCCGCAGCCCGAGGGGCCGACGAAGACCACGAACTCGCCGTCGTTGATGGTCAGGTCCAGCGGCGGGATGACGTTGACCTCGCCGAAGCTCTTGGTCACCTTGTCGAGGGTGATGCGTCCCATGTCTCTGGTCCTTTCCCTTACTTAACCGCGCCGAAGGTCAGGCCGCGGACGAGTTGTTTCTGGCTGAACCAGCCCATGATGAGGATCGGCGCGATGGCCATTGTGGAGGCCGCCGAGAGCTTGGCGTAGAACAGGCCCTCGGGGCTGGAGTAGGACGCGATGAAGGCCGTGAGCGGTGCCGCCTTGGCCGCAGTGAGGTTCAGCGTCCAGAATGCCTCGTTCCAGGCGAGGATGATGTTGAGCAGCATGGTCGAGGCGATGCCGGGCACCGCCATTGGCGTCAGCACGTAGAGGATCTCGTTCTTCAGCGATGCACCGTCCATCCGCGCGGCCTCGAGAATCTCGCCCGGGATCTCGCGGAAGTAGGTGTAGAGCATCCAGATGATGATCGGCAGGTTGATGAGCGTGAGCACGATCACGAGGCCGACGCGGCTGTCGAGAAGACCGAGGTCGCGGAAGAT